>CAKZPJ010000242.1 GCA_937138955.1 uncultured Flammeovirgaceae bacterium
ATTCCTGGCGCGATATGGCCATATGGTCGCCATTCCCGGAGAGTGGCTGCTCCGTGTGATCGAGGGCCTTGCCGGAAGCATTCTGGTGTACGGCGTAGCGATTTTGGCTTTGGCCTTGGCGAAAGGTTTTTTTACGTTTCTGATGCGCCAAACAATCATTGTAGTTTCCCGCCTGATTGAGTACGATCTTAAAAACGAGGTATACGCGCATTACCAATCGTTACCCACGAGTTTTTACCGAAAAAATAATACGGGTGACCTAATGGCTCGTATTTCTGAAGATGTCAGTAAGGTCAGAATGTATCTAGGGCCAGCTATTATGTACGGGCTTAACCTCTCGGTGCTTTTCATCATTCTTATTCCGTACATGATTTCAGTAAATGCTCGGCTCACGTTATATACCCTGATTCCACTGCCGATTCTGTCTCTGAGCATTTACTACGTAAATAATATCATCAACCGGAAATCGGAAGAAATTCAGCGTAGCTTATCAGGATTATCTACCTATGTACAGGAGGCTTTTTCGGGTATCCGAGTGCTAAAAGCGTTTGTGCGGGAAGAAGATTCGGCTCAGCAATTTCGGGTTGAAAGCGAAGATTATAAAGTAAAATCTATTAGCCTGGCTAAAGTGAACGCGCTGTTTATTCCACTAATTATGGCGCTGGTGGGTTTGAGTTCAGTTATCACTGTATTTGTGGGCGGGGTAGAGGTAATTAGTGGAGCCATTTCTCCCGGGGTGATTGCCGAGTTTATCATCTACGTGAATATGCTCACCTGGCCAGTAGCCTCACTAGGTTGGATTACCAGCATTGTTCAGCGAGCGGCAGCTTCTCAAAAACGGATCAACGAGTTCCTGAACACAAAAACAACTATTATTTCCGAAGAGAATATTACCCGAGAGATTGAAGGAAATATCACGCTAGATGCAGTGGGTTTTGTATACCCAGACTCGGGCATTCACGCACTGAAAGATGTATCCTTCAGTGTAAAAGCCGGACAGTCTATCGCTATCGTGGGAACAACTGGTTCAGGAAAAAGCACCATCGCTAATATTATTCCGCGGATGTATGATGTAAGCTCAGGCACTGTGTTTATTGATGATATTGATATTGAAAAATACGATTTAAAATCATTGCGCAGTCAGATTGGCTATGTGCCTCAGGATGTATTTTTATTTTCGGATACTATTTTTAGCAACATTGCCTTTGGTTCGGAAGAAGAACCTAACGAAGAAGAGATCAAGAAAGCAGCTTATATCGCTGACTTAGAAAAAACTTTAAATGAATTTCCCGAAGGCTTCGGTACCCAGTTGGGCGAACGGGGGATTACGCTATCGGGAGGGCAAAAACAAAGAGTCTCTATTGCCCGCGCTATTGCTCGAGATCCTAAAATCCTGATCCTAGATGATTGTTTGTCGGCAGTAGATACTAAAACCGAGAACACGATTCTTAATGAATTAAAAGAGGTTATGAAAGATCGTACTACGGTCATTATTTCGCACCGAGTGTCTTCCGCTAAATTAGCTGATAAAATTATTGTGCTAGACGACGGCTGCATTGTAGAGCAAGGTACCAATGAATCATTGCTGGCTCAAAACGGCGTGTACAAGGAGCTTTACGACAAGCAGCTACAGACTGATTCGGTTGAGGTTTCTTCTCGCTAGTGTAAAAGTTGTTATCTTTGTAGAGAAGAAAATAGCATAGTTATGATTAAAAATCGTGAGCACTTCAAACAGGAATTACAGCAAGTCTCTGACGATATTTTAGAAGAACTGTACGAATACAAGAAGTACCTTCAGTATAAACTGAAAAGTACTTCATTGGAAACTGCTTACGCAAGCGAAGCGGTGCTAGGGAAAGACTGGAATAGCCTCGAAGAAGAACAAGCATGGCAAGATTTATAAACGGTGATATTGTTGTCGTTCCGTTTCCTTTCTCAGACCTTTCAACTAGTAAAAGGCTCTGATGCAGGTTTCCTCACTGAACATGATATGCATGATGGAAGTCTAAGAAGCTGTTTGAGTTGTTACTTCGTGCTACAAACACGCCTTTTGGGCTAC
>CAKZPJ010000243.1 GCA_937138955.1 uncultured Flammeovirgaceae bacterium
GCGAAGTACAGCCTAAGTTAACAGTTGATTCTCTGTTACAGATTCCGCTAAATAGTACGATGCGCTGCAAACAAAAAGGGCTGTATTTCACTCAATTAGATACTACTTCACTTTCTGGGATTTCATTTCGGGTAGAAGACACCTACTATCCTCGCTTGGTGCGAGCTGAAGCACTGGTTGAACCGATTCGTTACATCAGCACTTCAGAAGAGATTAGTAAACTTCGGGAAGGAGAAACACCTAAATTAGCGTTAGATAATTTCTGGATGCGAGCGACCCGTTCGCAGGATCGTGCAAAAATTATTATTCGTAATTACTATCGGCAAGTGTCCAAAGCAAATTATCTGTTTACGACCTATAAAGAAGGTTGGAAAACAGGTATGGGTATGATCTATACGCTCTACGGTAAACCCGACGATGTGTTCCGCGATGATGAGAAGGAAGTTTGGATTTATGCGGCCGATAATACGCTAGTAAACACTTCATTTACCTTTATGAAGGTTAGGAATATTTTTACTAATCAGCACTACAATCTTATGCGCGACGAAGCTTTTGAGCGATTTTGGTACCGTAATATCGACCTCTGGAGAAAGGGGCGCAAAACACTGTGAGTCATCTGAAAACTGATATTGCTTTCGGCACCCGGGCCGTGCAGGAAGCACTGAATTCCGGTCGGGAAATTGAGCGCATACTGCTACAGAAAGGTGAGCACAACGACTTGTTCAAAGAGGTAGTTGCCGAAGCCCGACGACAACATATCCCAATCAGTACGGTCCCTATTGAGAAACTAAATCGGGTTACCCGAAAGAATCATCAGGGAATTATTGCCTTTTTATCGTCGGTGGTTTACGCTTCGCTGGATAATATTATTGACGAATGTTACCAACGCGGGCAGGAACCTTTGCTGATACTGATGGATCGTATTACCGATGTGCGTAACTTCGGCGCCATTGCCCGAACGGCTGAGTGTCTGGGAGTACACGCGATTGTGATCCCCGATAAGGGAAATGCCCGATTGGGTGGGGACGCTATGAAAGCTTCGGCAGGTGCACTAAATCATATTCCGGTTTGCCGGGAAGAAAACCTGAAACGTAGCATCAGCTACCTAAAGAGCAGTGGCATTCGGGTGATTGCCTGTACCGAAAAGGCAGAAGCTCTATTACCTCAACAAGATTTGCTAGGTCCGGTAGCCCTACTGTTAGGATCTGAAGAAGACGGAATTTCCGAAGCCTATCTTAAGTTGGCTGATACGACAGTAAAAGTTCCAATGAGCGGGCAGGTTGCATCGCTCAATGTATCGGTAGCGGCTGCTATTGGCCTTTACGAAGTGATTCGGCAGCGTAGTTTGTAGCGTTTATAGGTTGCTGAAAGATACTACTCAAAGTCAATCTACATGAGTACAATACAATAATACTATAGCGCTTTTTACTTAATAATTTCGTAATATCAGCAAGCCAATCTCTAGACCTAATTCTGCTATATTTATTACTATGAAAACACAACCTATTTTCCTTCTCGCTGCTTTCCTTCTATCCTTTAGCTTATATGCTCAAGAAGACTATGTTCGTCCAAATTTGCCTAGTAAGTGGCGACTTCCTTCGGAGCAACCGGATCATATTGTGCTGAATTTCTCGGATGATCCGGCTACCACCATGAGTGCTACCTGGCGAACTGACACCCGTACTAAGCAAGCGTTTGGAGAGGTTGCCATTGCTACCGCCGCACCTCGTTTCTGGCGTAATGGCAAACGGGTGGTAGGAACCACCGAAACGATGGATGCCTCTCGAGTAAAAAGTGCTGAGACTAAAGCGAATTATCACTCAGTTACCTTTACAGGGCTTACTCCCGATACGCTCTACGCCTACCGAGTGGGCGATGGCGAGCATTGGAGTGAATGGATTCAGTTTCGCACCGCTAGTGAAGAGCCAGAGCCGTTCTCTTTTCTGTACGTAGGCGATGCTCAGAACAATATTTTGGATTTATGGTCACGGCTAATTCGGGAAGGGTATCGTACTGCACCAGATGCTCGTTTTATTATCCATGCTGGTGATATGGTAAACGATGCCCACAGCGAATTGGAGTGGCACGAGTGGTTCACCGCTGGAGGCTGGATTCACCGGACGCTACCTAGTTTACCACTGCCCGGTAACCACGAGTACGAAGGTTACACTGAATTGGAAGAAGAACAGGATATTAGTCATATTTCGGTGCAGTGGCATCCGCAATTTACCTTACCTCAGAATGGACCGGATAGTTTGAAGGAGCAAGCGTACTACGTAGATTACCAAGGTACTCGTATTATTGCCTTAAACTCAATTGAGATGAAAGAGAAGCAAGCGGAATGGGTAGATCAGGTACTGGCTGAAAATCCTCACCGCTGGTCGGTAGTTACTTTTCACCATCCACTATTTTCAGCGTCGGGTAATCGAGATAATGATGAGCTAAGGGAATTGTGGAAACCAATTTTTGATAAGCATCAGGTAGATATTGTACTACAAGGCCATGATCATAGCTACGCGCGGGGGCGAGTAGATCCCTTAGCCGAAAATGTGCCCGATGGTGTGAACACGCGCGATGTGACTGGCACTGTGTACGTAGTATCCGTAAGTGGTGGCAAAATGTACGATGTGAAAGGCGACTGGGATGATTACGAAGCTACCCGCGATCGAGCAGCCGAAAACACCCAACTATTTCAACTCATTAATATTGACGGTAACACGTTGCGCTACGAAGCTTATACAGCAGTAGGTGAGCTTTACGATGCTTTCGAGCTAATTAAAAACGAAGAAGGCCCCAATCAATATGTGGAACTACAAAACGAAGCAATTCCACCGTTCACGCACGAGAACACAGTGCCATATCGATTAGAAAAATCGCAGGGGAATTAGGACTGTATCACTTCTCCGTCTTTCAGTTCAATAATACGATCAGTACGAGCGGCCAAATCCTCATCGTGGGTCACCATGATAATAGTTTGCCGTTGTTCGCGAGAAATTCGGTGAAAGGTTTCAAAAACGATCTCCGAATTGACCGAATCCAGATTGCCCGTAGGTTCATCGCCCATTACAATCAGTGGGTCATTCATCAGTGCCCGGGCAATCGCTACCCGCTGTTGCTGTCCGCCCGATAGTTTGTTTGCCAACTTATTAGCCTGATCTTCTACTCCCAAAGTCTTAAGATGTTGAAAAGCTCGCTGCTCAACTTCTTCGTCTGACCAACGACCTAGCTTCTGAGCGGGAAGCATAAGATTCTGAAGTACGGAGAACTCCGGCAACAGAAAGTGAAACTGAAAAACAAACCCAATATGCTCGTTACGAAACTGAGCTAGCTCTCTTTGACTCTTTCCAGTAAGCTGCTGCCCATTTACTGTCATAGTGCCTTCGTAGTCCGTATCCATCGTAGAAAGCAAATACATTAGCGTAGACTTACCGCTACCTGACTTTCCTACAATAGATATGAAGCTACCTCGCTCAATCGTAAAGGTCACATTCTTGAGTACTTGAAACTTGGTAGGTTCGTAAAAGTATTTGTTAATATTTTTGGCTTCCAGTACTGAGGGCATAGTAAGGATCGCATTAAGGTTTCTGTCACATTTAGCCGCGTAATATCTCAATAGGGTCAACTTTGCCTGCCTTTCGGGCGGGCAGATAACCAGCTAATGAGGTGGTAAGTAAACCAAAAATAATACCGATGATATAGTAAGTAGCACTGAAATTGACTGGTAAGCTGGTCAAATTCACTACGTCACCCGCATCGAAAGGCACCTTGGAAATTCCGTAGGCTAACAAATAACCCAATATAAGTCCCCCTAAGCTACCTAACAGACCAATAATGATGGATTGCGTTAGGAATATCCGGGTGACATCTTGAGCAGAAAAGCCCATAGCCTTTAGAATAGCAATGTCTTTCATCTTATTGTAGATAGTCATATTCAGGATATTATAAATACCAAATCCTGCTACAGTCAGTAGTGTAATAGAAACGGTGTAAGTGAGAATATTACGAAATATATTGCCAATGATTAAAGTTGCATTAGCCTCCTCCCATCCCATAGCCCGGTAACCAAAAAGCCGCTCGTATACCGTAGCTAATCCTTCCGCTTGTGCTTGATCTTTTAGTTTAACATTAATGTCGGTAATGTACTGGTTATCCTTCTGCATGATCTTCTGCACCGTAGTAATATCAGCATAACTTCGAACGTCATCAATGGCTCCCATTCCCATCTGGAACGTGCCCACTACCCGAAGTTTCATAGTGTATCCCTGCGGGGTCGTAATGGTCACCCGGTCGCCGGTTTGTACGTTAAGCTTACGAGCTAGTCCCACTCCCATAATCAAGCCATCGTTGGTGTTCAGTAGATCTTCCAGTGTACCGGAACTTAATTTATCTCGTAGATCAAACATGCGGTCTTCCTCCAAAATATCTACTCCTAATACGCTGCCGTTGAGTTGCACTGGCCCGTAGTTATAAAACACTTGAGTAGCTACCGATGGCGCCACACTGAGTACTCGCTCATCTTGCTGAATGACCCTCACTATCTCAAAGGCATCCTTCAAGTTTTGTTTCTCACCTTTAGGCTTTTGGTGATGTACCACATTAAAACCATCCAGATTATAAGTATCCAGAATAGTCTGGCGATCAATGGCTATATCATTATAGATATGAACATGAGGGGTAGAGGTCATGGCCAGTTCTTCAGTGAAATCATTCAGTCCGGTCATTAAGCCTACCATACCGATGAATAAGCTAATACCGAACGTAACGCCTAACGTAGCCACAATAGTCTGCTTTATGCGAGAGGTTAGGTGAGTACGAGCTATCTGGAAGATAAGGGCAAAATCTCTCATGGTACATATAGTTGAGATTCTTCATCTAACCCACTTATAACTTCCACCATTTCCATGTTCTCCGTTCCTAACATAATCTGTACTTTTTGCCGTTCTCCGTCACGTTTTACCCAAACACTGTCTTTGCCTACCAGCGCAGTTTTGGGAATTACTAATACGCTGTCTTTTTCCTGAATGATAATATTAGCTTCTACTGTACTACCCGGGTACAAAGTGAGGTTCGTTGATGGTACTTTAGCCTCTACCATAAAAGAACGATCCGCTTGTCGTAAGAAAGGATGGATTAGGCTTACTTCAGCGATGAGTACGGTATCTGGCAGAACATCGGTGGTGAAGCTGACCGTTTGTCCATTTTTAACCTTAGCAATATCTCGTTCATCTACTAACAGCGTAAGAATCAAAAGAGAGTTGTTACCTACTCGTGCTAGAGGTTGATTGATACTAATCATCTCGCCGGGTTCTGGCACAGTATTATAAACTACTCCATCTAACCGGCTACGAACCAAAGCATCGCCTTGGGCTTTAGCAGCCAACTGATAGGCAATGCGAGCTTCCGTCAGTTGATCTTCTAAGTCGTTCATTCGTTGATCGAGCGTCCGACGAGTAGCCAGATAGCTATTTTTTGAGGCAATAAATTTTAATCGGGTATTATCGAGCGTAACCTGAGTAGTAGCGTTTTGCTTCATTAGATTCTGATATCGCTGATAGGAAACCGAATCGTTTATGTACTGCTGTCGAGCACTTTCCAAAGTCAAACGCAATTCTGATAGTAAAGCTGAATTCTCCGAGGCGTTACGGCGAGCAGTCGCTAGTTGCCGGGTGGCACTCTCCAGACGAAGATCGTTGGCTTCCTTGGTAATCGAGAATAGTATTTGACCTTCGGTTACGGCTTCACCTTCCTGAACTAGCCTTTCTCGCAAAATACCACCAATGGGTGCAAAGACTTGATACTCATTAGCGGGCTGGATAGTACCTGAAGCGTAAACTGCCTCTGTAAGAGATTTGTAATCAGGCTGAATAGTGTCATTCGGAGATCCGCAATTGAACAAAAGTAAGAGTGAAAATAAGGCGAATCTAGCAAGATAGATGCGCATGCTCGTTCGAGTTTTTAGTGTAAGATCTTGATCTATGAAAAATTTTGAACCTCGCTTTCGAGTGCTCAGTACTTCAGACTTACATAAGATACTGCTACTGATATGCTATAGGCTGGCTGTTACCAATTTTGAGCTAGTCTTCTTCTAGTTGTTAGCTAGAAGGTTTTTCTTCACGATATTCAGCCTCAGTTTGAAATGTTCGAAGTATTGTCTCAACTTCTCTTATTTCAGTTCGTTTGTTCCTGCCTGGATAATAGACATAGCCCTCAATGTAGTAGAAGCGATTAAGCGACTCATCCACGAATGCATAACTCAGAAAAGGGCCACCCATTGTGATGTTACTGAGTTTCCAAAGCCCTCGTGCTTCAATAGCAAACTTACCATCAAAGTTAATGGTATCGTATACAATCGGCTCAATTTCTTGAATAGTCATGTAAGCCGGTGGATTGTCGTCAACAATGTATTTACCTAACGTTTCCTCTCTAAACTGCATAATTTCTTCGGGCTGGAAAATATCTTCGGAGGTATATTCCTGGTAGGTAACTATGATACTTACATCAGGTTCTCCGGCTTGCCCAAGCTGGCGGAGCCAGACAAACTGCTCTATACTATCTTCCAATGGCACTAAATCGTAATCCTGTGGAATTCGAAGGTAGAAATTGTGATTTTCTAGCAAATCCTGCTCGAGTGCCCGTTGCTCACCTGACTTATAAAGCGCTTCTAAGCTTCGGTTTCGCTCCGTGTCTGAGAAGTGTTGCCGTACTTGCTTATGATTAACTCTAAGATTTTTTAGCAAAACATCTTCACTCACCCCAAACAGATATAAGTTTTTCTGCCCCCGAGCAAATACATTACTAATAGGATAACTAAAGAAAGTGGAGTCGCTTTCTATCCGAGTTAATGAGTTATCAGTAAAAAAACGGCGCATCCGCTCGCCCGAAGCACTCCGGTTATCCAACGTTGTTACGAAGATCATATTCTTAGCACTTCGCAGCACATCGTTTAGTTTGAAAGGATTTACGTAGCGCAGATCAAAGTAAGGTTCGGGCTGGGGGAGTCCAGGGACATCTTGCATAAAAATCTCCCGCAATTCATCACCCAGTTCACTTCGCCATGCGGTTGAGTCCATGACCAAAATAATTTCTCCGGCAGCGCCTCGAGCCGAAGGCAAGGAGCTATCGTTAGAACTTCCGCTTCCTTCGCAAGAAGCTAAACCAGCAGCAATAAGAATGGCAAAGAAAAAAGAGCGTAAATAGGTAAGCAAAATCAAGAGTAAGTTTGGTTAGGATGTACTACGTTCAATTATACGAAGTAATCCGAATTTTGGTACCCTGATTTTGTAAAAATACGCTAGCGACCAATAATCAACTTTTGTCCGGGCTTAATACTGTTGGAGCGCAGATTATTAAGTTGTTTGATCTTAGAAACGGTTAATCCCTGATACTTACGAGAGATTTCCCAAAGTGAATCGCCAGGTTGAACTAAATGAACCTTACCATTGCCACTGATTGGGATTTGAGCTGAAGCTACCGCTCTACTCGACGATTTTACATAGAGGGTTAATCGCTGTCCAGCGTAAATTCGGCTACCCCGAATATTGTTCCATCGGCGAACATCGGATAAGCGAACCCCATGGCGTTCGGCAATTTTACCTAGTACGTCGCCTCGGCGCACTCGGTAGGTCATCTTACTTCTGCCGTAGGTAGATCCACTACTTTTTTGCGCCTTAGCCACAAATTGCTTCTTAATGGTTTCGCTTCCAGCTGAATCTAGAATGGTAGATGAATTAGCCATCATAAAATTAGTCATGTCGGCTGGAATGCGAAGAGGATAATTTTTAGCTGTTTCAGGTACCGCCGCTCGTCGCAATTCAGGGTTTAGTTTTATCAAGTCTTCCTCACATACGTTTAACTGTTCAGCTAAAACTTTAAGGCTGGCGAACTGATTAATCAGTACCGTATCAGCCTCTACCATATAATCCGGTATTTCTTCTTGTAAGTTATGCTCATCGATGTAGTTAAACGTATAAGCAATTGCGACAAACTGAGGTACGTAAGAACGGGTTTCGCGAGGCAAATACCGATAGATGTCCCAGAAGCTCTTTTTGTACCCTGAACGGCGAATGGCTTTGCGAACATTGCCCGGACCGGTATTGTAGGCGGCTAGGGCTAATTCCCAATCATTGAACATACGGTAAAGTTGCTTCAAATATTTGCAAGCTGCTTCGGTAGATTTCTCAGGATCTTGACGTTCATCAATGTACCAATCGCGATTAAGACCGAACATCCGCCCCGTGCTCGGCATAAACTGCCATAAGCCTACTGCACCCACCCGAGATCGCGCTACTGGCTTTAGGCCGGACTCAACAATTGCCAGATATTTTAAATTAAGAGGAAGATTGTGCTTTTTAAGATACTTTTCGAAGAGAGGAAAGTACACATCCTTGCGCCGAATCACCATGCGAGTATATTCCCGGTCGCGAACGGTAAAGTAGTCAACAAAAGATTTTACTCGTTGGTTGTAGGTTAATGGAATATCAGTTTTTATACAGGCAATTCGGTCGGCTACTAGATCATAAGAGGCATCGGGTACGTACTCGTAATCATACGCAGGTTGATATAAAATAACCGAATCGGCAGGATCAACTAATGTAGTAGTATTACCGCATAAAGGAGCAATAGTAGCGGCAACTAATACTAAAGAAAAAATCTCGGCTATCTTTATCATCACTTATTTTTTAAAGCTGAGTGTTTTGATATTCTAAGCAAATTATGTACAATTTAACGAAAAAAAGTGACTATATAAAGTGTATTTAGTTACTTAAGTTAGTTTGCCATCTGCTTAATCATAAAATGTTCGGCAAAGTTGAATAAATCCCCTTCTTTAAACGCTCCACCAATGATTTGTAATCCAATAGGTAATTCCTCTTGAGTATGACCTACTGGAACCGAAATAGCAGTAACTCCAGCAATAGAAGCCTGTACAGTAAATAAATCTGCCAGATACATTTCAATAGGAGTTGCCCTTTCTCCTAGTTTAAAAGCCGGGGTGGGTGTTGTGGGTAGTACAATAAAGTCATATTCTTTTAAAAAATTACGTGTGGCATTTTGCAGCAAACGGCGTACTTTCTGAGCTTTGGTATAGTAAGCATCATAGTAACTTGCACTAAGCACAAACGTCCCCAACATAATTCGTCGTTGAACCTCTTCTCCAAACGCTTCGGTTCGAGTTTTCTTGTACATAGATTCCATTGTACTACTCTCATCACTGCGGTGTCCATAGCGCACACCATCAAAGCGGGAGAGGTTAGAGCTAGCCTCAGCCATCGTTAGAATATAATAGGTGGGCAAGACATACTCTAACAAAGGAAAATCAACGGAAGATACAGTATGACCCTGCTCCCGAAGCTGCTCCAGCGCCTGTTCAG
>CAKZPJ010000244.1 GCA_937138955.1 uncultured Flammeovirgaceae bacterium
TCGCTATGCTAATGCTGAAACGAAATAATCAATTAGATATACTTAATTAACAATATCAAATTACCGAATAAATACTACGCTTATGAAAATTCCCCTCAACCTAAAATTGTCTACAATGGCAGTTGCGTTATGCTGTTCATGCATGTCAGTCCAGGCGAATACAACAGCTTCATCCATCGAAAGTAGAACCGTTTCTAACCAAAATGAAGTTAATATCCGGGGAAAGGTAACCGATCAGGAAACCGGTGACCCGTTGCCTGGGGTCAATGTGGTCGTAAAAGGAACGGCTACCGGAACAGTCACTGATGTATCGGGAAGTTATAATATCAATGTACCAGGTGAAGATGACATTCTGGTGTTTTCATCTATAGGATATATTGCCCAGGAAGTGACGGTTGGAAATCAGACCGTGATTAATGTATCTCTACCCACTGACATTCAGTCATTATCTGAAGTCGTAGTAGTAGGGTACGGTACCCAGGAGCGTAAGGAAGTCACGGGGGCGGTCGTATCTGTTTCTGCCGAGAAGATTAGGGACCAGCCGGTTCCTAATGTAATGGAAGCCCTATCCGGGCAAGTTTCCGGGGTGCAGGTGCAGCAGGTGTCAGGAGCTCCCGGGGCGAACCCAGTGATCCGTGTAAGGGGGACGGGCTCTATCTCGGCCGGGAATGAACCTTTAATCGTGATCGATGGATATCCAGTTAACCAGTCTAACTTGAGCCTGGTCAATCCCAATGACATTGAATCTATTGATATTTTAAAAGACGCTTCCGCAGCCGCCATCTATGGGTCACGGGGAGGTAATGGCGTAGTGTTGATTACCACCAAACGGGGAAAATCCGGCGAAACCCGGATGAGTGTAGATGCCTGGACCGGATTTCAGGAAGTGCCCAAAAGTGCCCGCTATGACCTGCTCAACGCCAGAGAGTATGGTGAGCTTTTTGTGGAAGGCAGAAACTACGAGTATGTATACCGGGAAGGGGGCAATGCTTCCGATCCTAATGAAGTGCGACCTCCGAATTTTACAATTCCTCCCGAATTTCAGAATCTCTCGGCTTTGGGTGAAGGTACTGACTGGCAGGAAGAGATTTTTCAGGTTGCTCCTATGCATAATATGAGCCTAAGTGCTTCCGGTGGGAATGAAAAGATGCGATACGCAGTATCCGGAAATTACCTGACTCAACAAGGGGTAGTGATTGAATCAGATTTTGACCGATACGCGCTTCGGATTAATCTGGATGGTGACCTCACCGACAAACTAAAACTGGGGTTTAACCTGGCTCCTTCCTATGCCGTTACCAATCAGGTCAGAACGGAAGGACAGTGGTTCTCAAACAGTATCCTTGGATCTGCACTGGTGATTTCACCTCACTTTCCGGTGCGTTATGAAGATGGTACCTACTCAGACATGATGAACTGGTGGCCCTGGACAGGCACCGTGGAAAACCCGGTAAAACTGGCCCGAGATATCGATGATGAAACCAAAGAATTACGCCTTTTCTCTAACGTGCACCTGGATTATGAGGTAATAGAAGGTCTAAACCTGAAGGTGAGCTTAGGTACAGACATCAATACTTCCCGCAGAAGTTACTTTCGTCCTTCTACCATCGGGATTGGCGGTCCGCCTCCTTCTATCCCTTTGGCTACAGCACAAACCTGGCAGGATGTTAACTGGCTGAACGAAAATACCCTTACCTATTATACAGAACTGAGCGGTGGCCATCAGTTAGATGTACTGCTGGGATTTACCGTTCAGAAGACTCATTTTGAGCGCAGTGAGATGTCGGCTACTAATTTTCCCAACGATCAGGTCAAAACCCTGAATGCCGGTCAGGTTACCCAAGGTAGTACTTTTGAAGAAGAATGGTCACTGTTATCTTATCTGGGAAGATTCAATTATGCATTCAAAGACCGGTACCTGCTTACGGCTGCGATCCGTCGTGATGGATCTTCTCGTTTCGGGACAGGGAACCGTTGGGGATTTTTTCCATCAGCCTCAGCAGGATGGAGGATATCTGAAGAGTCATTTATGCAGAGTATTCCGGTGATTAGCAACCTCAAACTCAGAGCCAGTTACGGGCTAACTGGTAACAATTCTATTCCCAATTATGGCTCTATTGGCTTATTATCTTCTACTAATTATATCAGCGGGAGTGGTACGGGTAATTTAGTGACCGGTCTTTCCCCATCTTCTTTGTCTAATCCTAACCTCGGATGGGAAAAGAATCGCCAGATAGATATTGGTGTAGAAATGGGGTTATTTCAAAACAGACTTAATCTGGAAGTAGATTATTATCAGCGAAATACTTCTGACTTGTTACTCAATGTTCCTACGCCTGCTTCATTGGGTTTTACTCAGGCTTTGGTAAATATTGGTGAAGTACAGAATAATGGATGGGAAGTATCCGCCAATTCAGTAAATGTGGATGGTGCCTTTCGTTGGACTACCGATTTTAACGTTTTTACGATAAAAAACGAAGTGATAGCGCTGGGCGCTGAAGGCGATCCTATTAACGTGGGCACCCACATTACCGCAATCGGTGAGCCAATGGGTATGTTTTATGGATATAATATTTTAGGCATTTATGATACGCAGGAAGAGATTGAAAACAACCCATCGGTAGAGGGTAATTATGGTTCTACCCCTGGCGACCTGTGGTATGAAGATGTAAACGAAGATGGGGTCATTAATGCCGACGACCGCACCCTTATCGGAAATCCCTGGCCAGAATTTGTCTACGGAATGACGAATAACTTCTCCTATAAAAACCTGGATCTTAGAGTGTTTTTTCAAGGTGTACAGGGAAATGATATTTACAGTGTAACCCAGCGGTTTGTGCAGAATATCTGGGGTACGGTCAATTCCAGCAGAGCAGTACTGGAACGGTGGCGCTCCCCTGAAAACCCGGGCAATGGCACCATTCCCAAAGCCAGCATGTATGAGTCCGGTCAAAATGATCAGAACTCTAACCGGTTTATTCAAGATGGTTCTTACCTTCGTATCAGGAATGTTACTTTAGGTTACACTCTTCCGGAAATTTTATTGGATCGGATGAAGCTGAGTAATGCGCGATTGTATGCCTCGGTGCAAAATCTGTTCACATTTACCGATTATGAAGGGTACAATCCTGAAATTAATACTCAGGGGGGCGACCCACTCAGACCCGGCACAGACAATCTGGGTTATCCTGTTCCGCGCACTTATTCGGTCGGTATTAACTTAGGTTTTTGAAATGATTTGGGTACTAGAAAATAAAATACAATCATGAAAAAGAAGCAACTAGCCTTTCTTGTTATTATCCTGATGACGACCGCCTGTGGTGAAGATTACTTGGATTTGCGCCCTGTTTCCCAGGCTAACGTCACCAACTTCTACCAAACTCCAGAAGATATGACCAATGCGGTGTGGGGGGTATATGCCATATTGCAGCAATATGGGATGTATGGCTTCGCCATGATGGTGGCCGGGGAAAACAGATCAGACAATGTTACAAATACTCTGAAAGGGAATGCCTATGCTGATTTTGATGATTTTGTTGTTGCTACCAACAACTCAATTATCAGCGACTTGTGGAATACCCATTTTGCGGGTATTTATCGGGCCAATGTGGTTCTGGCAAGAATAGAAAATGTTCCTATGAGCGAGCAACTAAAGAATCGTTATGTAGCTGAAGTAAAATTTCTCCGAGGTCTCATGTATTTCAATCTGGTCAGGATTTTTGGGGATGTCCCTTTGGTGCTTACCGAGCCTGTTGCTATTGAAGAAGGATATAGCCACACGCGAACTCCTACCGATCAGGTGTATCAGCAAATTATTCAGGACCTTTCTGAGGCAGCCCAAGAGTTGCCCGTAAGTTACAGCGGTAATGATATCGGAAGAGCTACGCAGGGTGCAGCTTTGGCATTGCTAGGGAAGGTACACTTAACAACTCAGGATTTTCAGGCGGCCAGCATTACACTAAAACAGGTGATTGATTTGGGCGTATATCAACTCCTTCCTGATTATGCCGCATTGTGGGATCCGGCTAATGCTAATCATGCCGAGTCTGTTTTTGAAGTGCAGTATAAAAAAGGTGGTTTGGGTGAGGGAAGCCGCTACCCCAACGAAGCAGCACCCCGCCAATCTGCAGCAGCAGTAGTGGAAATTGGCGGAGGGCAGGGGGTATATATACCAGAAGAAAACATTATAAATGCTTATGAAGCCGACGATTTGAGGAAAGAGATTTCTCTGGCAGAAGGCTATACCAGTGGAGAAGGTAATTATATTCCGGACCCTTATATCCTCAAATTAATTGACCAACCTTTTCAGGCTTATGATAGTGATGTCAACTGGACACTATTGCGATATGCAGATGTATTGCTCATGTATGCAGAAGCACTAAATGAATTGGGGTATGAGGCCGATGGTAATGCCTTTACCTACCTGAATATGATTAGAGAACGGGTAGGCCTTCCTGCTAAAACTTCTGACAATACCAATTCGGATCTGCGGGTAACTAGTCAGTCGGAGTTGCGGATGGCCATAGAACAGGAGAGGAGAGTAGAACTTGCTTTTGAAGGGCATCGATGGTTTGATCTGGTACGAACCGGAAGATATATGGAGGTTATGAATGCTCGAGGGTACGCCTTTATTATTGAAGAGTATCATAAGGTGTTTCCAATCCCACAGGCACAGATCGATATAAATCCGGATGTGCTGGTACAGAACCCCGGGTATGGCAATTAGGAAAAATACGGAGGGTAACGAAAAAACAGATGACTGTGCCGGCAGATTGTATAGTCCTGTCCGGTTTTTTACCGAACATTATCCTGCTCTAAATGACATTGGTTTTATGAGATATTCTCTGATGTGTTTGCAAAACAACTTACTCTTTTTTTTCCTTACGCTGTTTACGTGCTGCAATTCTCCATCCACCGAGCAAACCCGTGATACTCCCTCCGAAGATCTTGCCATTCACAGTTGGTACGGCGATGAACTGCATTATGGTCAGATAGGAATGCCTCAGCGCTGGATCAATATTCTCGGTAACGTACAAACCCAAGCCGGTCTGCAATCACTAACCTATACAGTTAATGGGGGCAAAGCAGTCTCCTTATCGGTAGGTAAAGACGGACGCCGTTTGGCTAATCATGGTGATTTTAATATTGATATCGATACGGCTCTTTTAGCAGCAGAAGAAAACAAGG
>CAKZPJ010000245.1 GCA_937138955.1 uncultured Flammeovirgaceae bacterium
AACTGATTTCCAGCCTGTATCTGTATCAGGTTGGGGTATTTCCCCTTCAACTTTATAGCCGAAAAATCAGCTAATGAGTCGGTGACATAGCCGTAAAATGGATCATCTTTATCAATCTTTTCGTACTCACCTTTCAAAACAGTTGCCGTACCAAAGATAGCGGCGAAAATGATGACAATTAGTCCAATCAGAAGTTGATTACTGGTTTTCATAGATATTCTAATTAAGATGTGGGGTAAGTTTCAGCGACAAAATTTTGGTACCGCTCCTGAATTTCCTCTAGGGTGATGTCTAATAGATAAAGCGTTCGGAAGAAATCGGGTAGCTCGGTTTCTAAAAACCGCTCTTTACGATACGTTCGCACTTTGGTAATTGCATCAGCACTGGCAAAATAACCCAATCCCCGTTTGTTGTAGATAATATCACGCTGCTGAAGGAAGTCGTAGCTTCGTACCACCGTATTGGGATTTACCGCCATGGTAGCGGCCAGATCACGTACTGAAGGAATGCGTTCTTTTACTGCCCACTGCTCCAGCAGAATCTGCTCGCAGACATAATCGACAATCTGTAGATAAATCGCTTGTTGATCGTTAAACTTCATAGCTGTTATATCTCTTTCTCCTGCAATCGCACGTAGGTTATACCAATTAGGGCTATTACTACAACCCGCAAAAAGAATCTTATTGAACTGCTTATCGCCGAAGGATAAAGTATTCTGTAACGTTGAGTGTCGTTGACGTTCCAAAAGGTAAAAGGAAAAGCATCAACATTTCTGGGGTAGCCAGTATAGTGGTAGGCCAGAAGCAAGTTGAATACGAACGCAATAAGTGTCACAATGAATACTGTACTTATTGTTTTTATCAGGGAGTTTTTGGTAAAGTATAGCGAACCAAGAAAAACAGCTCCCTGAAGTATGAAATAGACGTATCCGAAAAATTCCAATACTTCGGGGGGAATAGGGTTGTATTTACCACCGGGCATTATTTTTTGAGTTGCCAAAGCAGTTATTCCATAATGTAACTGAAGACCAATTACAAATACTAATGTACTACCGAGAAAGCTAATGAGTAATACAGGAGCGAATTTCTCTAATTGGGAAGCGGGAACCATAATGGAGGCGATTCCCCGCTCGGGAGAGTTATAAGCAGTAAAAGCTGTATTCGTAAAAAAACACCCACCTAATGTAACTCCTCCAAATAATGTCAATATGTGTAGGCCGTATAGCAACCAACTAAACTGCGCAGTACCCAAAATAGGAAGCATCAGCATTAGCAGGATGCCAATTATAAGACTGAACGATAGTAAATAATAGCGCCCCTTCTCGGCCCAATGTAACTTCAGCATCAGGCTGAAGCGCGTTATATTAAATTGTTGATTCATAACGATTTTGTTTCAATTGAATAGTTGTCGGATACGATCGGGGTTTTGCATGGCCGCATTGAATAGTCGCTCCAAGTCGACCTTGCTTTCTTGCTGTTCTAGATTTTCCATTACTACGGTGTAGCCCTGCAACGAAGGTTCAGCGTACAATACCCGATGGTCGTTTTCAGCTTGGCTTAACGTAGCAAAGCGTAATTGTTCACTTACTCGGTTAAGCGACTGATGCAGTAGAATTTCACGATCTTCCAGCACAATTACCGAGTCAATCAGATTATCCAAGTCCCGCACTTGGTGGGTAGAAATCAGCATTAGCTGATTTTCTCGTAGTGCCGACGCCAGCAGTTTACGAAACTGACGCTTGGAAGGAATATCCAACCCATTGGTAGGCTCATCCATAATCAGAACATCGGCATTGCAAGCCAAAGCAAAAGCAATCAGCACCTTTTTTCGCTGCCCCAAGGATAAATCGGGAATACGACTATTGAAGGGAACATCAAATTCGGGGAGATAGTAACGAAACTGAGACTCATCAAATTTGGGATAAAACGGAGCCTGGACGGTCAGATACTTCTTAATAGTGGCTGAGGGTAGATATATTTCTTCGGGCACAAAGTAAATTTGCTGCAGGAAAGCTGGTTTTCGCTCCCGAGGAGTGTATCCGCCCACCTTGATACTTCCCTCATTAGGATAAAGTAGCCCAGCAATATTCCTGAGCAAACTGGACTTCCCCGCTCCGTTTTTTCCCAACAGTCCGTAAATGTGCCCGGCTTCTAAATGAAGGTTTAACTCATTAAATAGTAATTGCCCCTTCCGATAGCCAAACGATAATTGATCCAGATGAATCATGTTATAGTGTATTAGTTAAATAGTACACTATAAATGTAGCCATTTTTTTCTATAATTCAATTTCCACTGGTTTTTTTATTTACCCCATCACCTTCACTGACATGTTTATTGAAAACCATTTAATAAAGCACCTTTACAACTACTTCGGAAATAGCGGAACAAAACTTGAGATACTGAAATCAAATTTTTTAAATCTAAATTTTTATTTCATGGATGTTCAAAGTAGTGTATTAGCAAATGATTTTTTAGAAGCAGAAGTGATCAGGCAGTCTGGCACAGTATTGTGTAGGGCAAAAAAGACTTATATCACCACGGAAGCCTTTAAATCCTTCTTTAAAGACTTAGGTTCAATCATTGCTGAAGTTGGTGCCTCAAAGTTGATCTTTGACAAAACTTCCCTTTCCGTATTTGATCAGGAGGCGATGGAGTGGTACCACACTCACTGGAAAGAAGACATGCTGACAAAGGGTCTAAAGCATCATCGAAAAATATTGCCCAACGACCCGCTGTTTGAAACCAGTGTGAAAATTGGTAGACAAAAAATATTGGAAAACAACCCGAATTTTGATTTCGATAAGTTCGATATTCAATACTGCGACTCGGTAGAAGAAGCCATGAGTAAATAGTCTTGTGGAATAAGCATGTTGTGTGTAAGCAGTCTCGTTAAGAAGGCTGCTTTTTTTTGGGCAATTCGGGTAGTTATCCAAAAAATTTGCTGCAAAAGTATGTACTTACGTTACT
>CAKZPJ010000246.1 GCA_937138955.1 uncultured Flammeovirgaceae bacterium
CTGTACAATGCGCACCTTCGGAAAACTACCCAAGTAAAGGATCAGGAAGTGCTGGCAATGGCTCCATTTGCGGGGCGTAATGTTCGCTCCGTCCGAGATAACTCCTTGAGTCCACTCTATTTTTCCCGACAAGAAGTAGCTAGCGTGGGCGGAAGTCTATATTTGGAAGAAGAAGCAACTAAGCAGCTATTTTTAAAAATTGCTGGTTCTTATAATATCCTCCATCTGGCCACTCATGCTTCGGTGAATGATGAAAACCCGTTGCAATCGTTTATTGCTTTTTATCCTGAAGATAAGCAGTCTCTTGCTGGGCATCGGCTGTATACGCACGAATTATACAATCTGCGATTGGATAGTGTAAACCTCGTTGTTCTCAGTTCTTGCGATGCCGGTAATGGCCGTTTGGTGAAGGGGGAGGGGATCATTAGTTTGGCTCGAGCCTTTGCTTATGCCGGTTGCCCCAATATTATGACTACTCTTTGGAAAGCAGATGATAAGGCAGCAGCAGATATCGCCTCTCAAATGCATCACTACCTTAAACAGGGTTACACCAAAGATGAAGCTCTGCGACAAGCCAAGCTTGACTATTTACGTGACCCTGAAACGAAGGAGCTGCGTACACCGTACTACTGGGCAAACTTTGTTTTTATCGGTGATCCAGCCCCCATTTACCGAAGTTACCACTGGGTGTGGTGGCTTGTATCCGGATTAGCTGTTGTCCTGATCGCGGGAGCCACTATTATGATAAAGCGACGAATAAGTTCTAGCCGACAAGCTGCCTAGATCAGTACTTCATTTTTAGTAAGCGTAATCTCCATAAGTATAAACTACCCAGCGAATCTTCGTAGTCATGGTCATCATCCTTATGAATTACTTCTAACATATCGACTGCCTTTTCAATCTGTCCGTCTTGAAGATACGCTAGTGCCAAGTAATACTCCGCTTTATCTTTAATCATAAAAGCGTTTTGATCTTCCATCACTTGCTGAAAAGAAGTAATCGCTTCTTCGGTACGTTCTTGCTCTAAGTAGGCATATCCAGCCCGGAATGTTTCGGCAAAAGTGGGTTTTTCTAGCTCACCGTAGAGGCGAAGCACTTCTTCAAAGTTGCCGAATTGATACTCAACTCTTACTTGATCAGCTATGGTATCCTCCTGATCTTCCATGCTTCGGTTAGAAAGGCCTAAGTACGGAGGCTCACTGGCAATCCTCTCTTCGTACAAACGCTCCGGCGAAAGTGTCGCGTACTGAATGTTTAAATTTTTTTCCAGTACAATAGCTAATCCAGCCGCTACCCGACCCATCCACTGGTACATCGGCACCGCTTTTACATTTTCTTCTGCATCTACCTCAGACGGTTCTTCGTGAGTAGAAAGAGTATTGGAATTTTCTTCTACTACAGTTGATTGACTACCTTCGGCCTTCATAGCTGCCCGAACTGCTTTTATTTCGTTCTTCAGTCCCTGGTGCTGAAGTAGTGCTTGTGTTATTTGGGTATCTTCAACTTCCTGTTGCAGCGTATTATCCTGCTGCATTTCAGTTCGGAACTGCTGGAGTTCTTCTGAGTCTAGGTTACCCTTAACGTAGCGGTCAATCCGTTCCGATCGATCCATGTTATTCGATTTATCCATTTGCTAATAAACTTCTAAAGTTCTGTTTCATTTCGGGATGCTCATTAAGCAAGCCCTTCAGTTTATTCATACATCGGTATTTCATGTTACGAGCTACTTGTTCTGTTTCATAGCCGCGAGGCTGAAAGATCTCTTTCATCGGTAGGTTCTCGTAGTAGAAAAGCAGAAGGATTTTTTTACAGTTGTCCCCCAGCTTTTCCAGAAGATGAAGTAATTGGTCTTTAACTTCATTTTCACCAATACTCTCTTGAATATCCTGTTCTTCTTTTTCGGTTTGTTCGTAATAATTAGTTTCTCGCATCAATACCCGGTTTTGCCGTTTTAACTCGTTACGCCACAAATTGCGGGCAATAGAGTATAGAAATGTTTTAATACTACTATCGCCCCTGAAATTTCCTTTGCGGACAATGTTGATAAAAACTACAATAGCTTCCTGAAAGAAATCTTCGGCATCCTCGTCATTACCACTATTAGAACGTATATAGCTTGCAACACTATCGAAGTTGGTATGGTACAAGTGGCGAATAACCGGGTCTAAACTTTTGCTATGGTTTATGGCTTCTATCACGTCCTGGTCTTCGTAAACCGTTGGTATTTTTTTGGTATTCATAGCTTGGTAAGCGTAGGGTAGTAAATTGTAACTAAAATAGAAAAAAATTTTTCTACTATTAAGGAGTAGAGCGAAGGGTATATCGTATTTTTTAGATTGTTGGGTGACAATAGGTGAGGTAAAACTACTAATAACAAAGGAAACTTCAACCATGCCCCATCGCTTAACCCTGCTTCTTTGTGCAATCTTCGCTGCCTTGAGTCTCACCCGTTGCGACCATCAGGTGCGTTATCGGCAACTTCCTTTCTGGGTACAACAGCACTTTCAGCATTTGTCTGATTGGCAGCATCCGCAAAAAATAGAAGTTGACCGCGATAGACGTAGAGTTTACTGGCTCAATAGGCAGGGGGAGATAAGAGCAATTGAAGCTGACGGTAGAAACGAAATAGTAATTAACAAAGGAATTGGCGCTCAGGCTGGCATCACGTTTATTAGTGATTTTACTATTAATGATCGTGCCGGGATTTTATACTTTACTGATCTGATGGATATTAATACTGGGCAGGGAGCACTGAAAAAATCTGATTTAAATGGCCACCATACTGAAACCATTGTTACTTTTCCCACCAAAGTACCTTACGCCGTACACTGGGACGATGCTAATCAACAGCTCTATTACGCCACTCGCCAAAAAAGTGGTCAACTTCACAGTTTGCACCTATTAGGAGAAAATCTATCATTGATAACGACCACTAAAAAGATGAGGAATATTACTGCCCTAATCGATTCATCCTCCCACCTTATCGATCAAAGGGTGTTAGTAGCTGACCGTCTTCAAGCAGGCACCGAATAAATTTCAGTAGGAGAATATCTGAGCAGGAGTAATAATATAGTCAAGCGGAATATCATACTGATCAACATCAGTAATTTGACTGACCGGTGGCTCAAGCGACAGGCCAATCTTAATCGTGTTGGAACGGCATTGCCCTAAAAAGCGGTCGTAATAACCTCCTCCGTAACCCACCCGATAACTAGAAAGATCAAAAGCCAGCAGCGGAACAAGAACCCAGTCAAGCTCTTCTACCGGAACTAGGGGTTCCGAAGCCAAAGGCTCCTGAATATTCCATTGGCTAATTTCTAAATCAGTATCGCGAGTAAAGAGGTGGTGGGTAAGAATGCCATTGGCATAGCTGCGGGGAGTGACAATTCGTACCTGAGGTTGAGCTAGTAAATACGTAATAATCATATCGGTGCTTGCCTCTCTTTTTTCTTCCGAGGAAAGGTAGCAATGCACGGTGATTGGTTGAGTAACTGGAAAGTGCTGCTGAAAGTGCGTGAAGATTTGCTCATTGCGCTGAGCGTATTCTTGGTGAGTCAGCGCTTTTCTTTTGGTTCTGTATTCCCGACGTAGCTCGGCCTTAGTCATTAATCCTCGCCTTCATTCAGGATATGAAACTGAAAATCAAACGGAGTTAGTATTTCCAGTAACTCTTCAATAAAATTGGGATTATTGATATAGAAGTTGAGAAAATTTTCTTTTCGCTCTTGTAGCGACCCCTCGGGGAATAATTTCTCCTTCAACCCTTCCAGTTGCTTAACCGACGTTTCTTGGTTTTGCTCTTCCGACTTTTTGAGCCTTTTTTCAATATTGCTCAGGCTTTTGAATGATTGGTTGGCTTCCGAGCCGATAAATCCTTCTAAGCTGCCATCTACGGCGTGGGCTTTTTCTTTTATTTTCTCAAATACCTGCGCTAATGCAGCTTTCTCTTCTTTCAGCGAAATACTGGTGCCCGCATTATCTTCTACGAATTTCTTAATCAGCGACTGAGTATCTAAGAATAAGTCTTCTACCGCAACATCTACTTTATGCAACTTTTTTGCGTTAGTTTTATTAATAACCAATGCGAAATTACGCGGCATCAAAATGGGGAAAGCTACTTGATAGTGGTCAAATACAGGCTTTAATTGTAGCCAATACGATAATTCGGAAGGGCCACCGACGTAAGCCAGATTAGGTAAAATTACTTCTTGATAAAGGGGGCGCAGAATCACGTTGGGGCTAAAACGTTCGGGATCCTCTTCTAGCTCTTGTAATAATTCTTCTTCTGAAAAAGTGTAATCAGTATTCAGTGCCTGAAATGCACCTCCTTCTTGGACAATACGTTCCCGGCTTTCTTCCCGCAGGTAAAAAAGATTAATCTCCCGAGGGAAAACCTGAGTTTTGTAGCCCATTTCTTCCAGTTTGGCAGAAGTGTCTTCTACTTTTTGCTTAGCCGTATGATTCAGTAAATCGTCTTTCATCACCGAAGCGAAAGACGACTTTAGTTGGGCGTCATCGGCGTCTAATACTACTAACCCTTGTTCGCCAAACAGTTCGTTCACGTAGTGCCGAACTGCGTCGGCTAAATTTGACTGCTTACGGTAGGCTTCTTCGAAAATGGGAGTTTTCTCGGGCAGGGTATCCAGCACGTCTCCTAATCCATTGGGATGAAAACGGCCTACGGCTCCCTGCTGATTCGCCTCCCAGGTATATGTTTTTCCAAACAGGTTAAAGTGGCTTATTTCTTCAAAATCATGGTCTTCCGAAGCCATCCAGTAGACGGGCACAAACGTATAGTCGGGGTGCGCTTCCTGCAACTGCCGGCAGGCATTGATGACGGTGACGATTTTATAAATGAAGTATAGTGGTCCGGTAAAAATATTAAGCTGATGACCGGTAGTTACCGTAAAGGTTTTATCGTTAGCCAAACTTTGAATGTTTCCAGAAACAGCAGCGGTGACATCTAATGACTGATATTGTCGCCGAAGCACTTCTACTAATGTAGTCCTTTGTTCATTAGAAAGTTGCTTTTCGGCAATTTGCTTGGAAAAGCTATCTGAATGAGGTGGACGATGATAAAAGGGCGCAAGTTCGGGTTTACCGGCGAGGTAGTCTAAAAAAATAGGGTCAAACTGTTGGGTTTTGGCTAGGGGAAGTTTTTCTAGTATCATTAGAGATTATATGTCGATCAAAATTGGCGGGTTGGACCGCAGTTCCAAATAAGTCGAACTCAGAAGCATCGGTAATGGTTACACGCGCGAAGTCGCCCAAGCGCAAATAATTTTCCTGAGCCGGAATCAGCACTTCGTTATCTACCTCCGGGGAGTCGGCTTCAGTACGCCCGATGAAGTAGCCGCCTTCTTTACGATCGATCAGCACTCGCAGGGTTTTTCCGATCTTCTGCTGATTCTTTTTCCAGGAAATTTGCTCCTGTAATTCCATCACCTGATTTACCCGTTCCTGCTTCACTTCTTCGGGAATATCATCTTCCATGCTAAAGGCGTGGGTACCCTCTTCGTGCGAGTAAGCGAAGATGCCTAGCCGATCAAACTGGGTTTGTGCTACAAAATCCAGCATTTGGGCGAAATCTTCTTCAGTTTCACCCGGGTGGCCAGCAATGAGTGTAGTTCGTAAAGTAATATCTGGCATTTTGTTTCGAATTTGGCCGAGTAGCTGCTCGGTTTTTTCGCGGGTAATGCCGCGCCGCATCAATTTGAGCATCCGGG
>CAKZPJ010000247.1 GCA_937138955.1 uncultured Flammeovirgaceae bacterium
TAAGAAAATTCATCTAAATCTTGCTCTGCGTAGGGTTTGGCTACCCTCGCCCACTCTTGCAACCAGGCCATCCGCCGCACATTCACCTCAAAGGGCTCCGGATCAAAGCCATCGGTTTGCTTAAGCTCTTGAATTTCTTGTTCGTACTGCTTTACGATATACTCGGCAAAATCTTCGGCGTTCAATTCTGTGGATTGGGTCAACAGAAACTCAGTCAGCAGTTTTTTCCAGCGGGTATCATCGGTGGTGCCTCCGGCCGGTAAGTTATAGTCCCAAGTGCCTTCGGCGGAAGGTTCGCGTACCATGGTATCCAGCTTTTCTACGAAGCCATAATCAGTTACAATATCTTCTCGTAGCCACATTTCGGTAGGAGCACCCATCGCATCGCCAATGGCTGAGCCAACCAGCATTCCCAGCACTTTGTCATACAATTCGTCGCGGGAAAGAGCTAAAGATTCTTTGGTTTCCTTAACTGAGGTAGTTTTATCAGTAGGTGGTTCTAGTTGCTCTTTCTCAGAGGGCGAAGTGCAACTACCGATACAAATAACGATCATGGCTAAGATAAGAATCTGATTATTCATACCATTTAGTATTGTTGAACCCAATCGGCCGCTCGGTCTAATAAATTGCTTTTTTCTTCCAGTGAAAGCACCAGTGGTAACTGGGCTAGCCCGATAATTCTCCGTAGAACTTCTATGCCGCTATATGCTCGTTGAAGCGAATCCTGGTACCCATAAGGTCGCTCGTACTCATTGAGAACCTGTTTAATATGCTCCGACGAAGTTTCAGCCATCGTAAGATGGGCAATCATTACTCCTATATCAAATTCAGGATCACCTAAGAAGGCAAATTCGGGATCAATAATCGTAATACCAGAAGCAGTTTTTAGCCAACTACCCGGATAATAATCACCGTGCAAAAGCGTAGTTCCGGTAGCTAAGTATCGTTTACCTAACTGAGTAACTTTAGTCTTCAGTGCGTCATTCCGTTTGTACTTTAATGAAACTTCCTGCAATCCAGGCTGCACATCATCCAGGTTAAAACCGTTTTCTTCCAGAAAAGGATAATTGAAAATATGCTCGTGATTCAATTCCTTCATAGCCCGGTTAGCCGGAAATTTTACCGAAGACTTATTGATGCGATGTAGCTGAGAAATGAAGGAAGCCAAGGTACTAACTTCGTCAGCAGTCACTGATTGCCCCTGTTGGTAAAGATAGGTAAAGTCGTTGCCGTTGCCCAGGTCTTCTAGCACGAGTACGAACTGCCGATCATCAAAGTTATATAGGTTAGGAATAAACCTCTTTAGAGTAGTATTTTGAGAAACAAGTTTATAGAATGATGCTTCTACCTCACTGCGGTTCATTGGAGCGGGCACCTGCGGATACTTATTCACCCAAGGGCGGGGCTGTTTTAAAATAAAGCGTTGTTGATCGGTCATTACTCGCACCACTACATTCATATTGCCTTCTCCGGGCTTTTCCAGTGAGACTATTTTTTCCTCTTCGCTTATCCACTGCTGCTGGCGTAGGTAGCCTTCTAATACTGTCCCGCTGTCTGCTGATAGATAAAGCACTCCCGGAAACTGCTGCCGAAATTTCTCTCGAAGTTCATCCATTCTCAAAGCTACCAAGATTTACAGAAGGTGGAAAGATTAGTAGGGCTAATTGTCTGATAGGCAACCATTTTAGACAGTTACCTTGTAGATGGATTGAAAGGCATTTTTTCAAAATGAATGACAACTTTAACACTTTTTGAGAATCGTATAGTAATGTCCCGACGAATTACAGAAAAAGTGCTGGAATTTATTACTTCTCATAACAATTCATCACTGATCATAATCTTTTGCACTCAATTTGCACTATTCAAACAAAAAATTTTATTATGAAACAGTGGATTTGTACTTGGACAGCTCGCATGACTGTAGTGGCGATGCTGTCTGTCGTGGTTTTGAGCAGTTGCTCTAAAGAAGAAGATGTTATAAACGATCCGGGCATTGCCCCGACGCTACCACCTTCTTCTAGCTTTATAATGGATTTCTCTACTTTCCCGAGCGAGCAGAGCGAAAACGGGAGGTTTGAGGAAACTAAGTTGCACTACGCGCATGCTGGACTGAGTTTTCTATTTTGGCAGAGCGTAATAGGCCTTCAGATGATCGTACCGGTAGCTGCTTTCCAGGCATCGTTTGATCAGGAAGCAGTGTATATTCCTAGCGAGCAACAGTGGAACTGGAGTTACGAAGTAGCTCACGGCAACACTACTTATCAAGCGAACCTTTACGCCAAGCCACTTAATGGTAATGTCGATTGGAAGATGTATATCTCTAAGTCTGATGCTTACGAAGACTTTCTATGGTTCCAGGGTACTTCAGCAATAGATGGCTCAAACGGAACTTGGACGGTAAGTGTAGAACCTGCAGGAAACGCTCGGGAAGCCTTGTTTATTGATTGGAAAAAGACCGATGATGAAGTAGCTAGTATCAGATATACTGTAATTGATCAGAGTAGCGACCAAGAGGATAGCTATATTGAATACGGAAAAACCGATGATGATACTTTTGATTCGTACTACTGGGTTTTCCTTGCCAGTGAAAATAACTTAATGAAGATTGACTATAACTCGGTAACCAAAGCCGGACGGGTGCAAAATCCAGGCTATTTTGAAGATGATGATTGGCGTTGTTGGAGTAGCGATTTAGTTGATACTGATTGCAGTAACTAAAAAAAGGATGCTTGTGGGCATCCTTTTTTTAGATTTATTTATGAAAACCTATTTAGCCATCGCAGTAGGCTCACCTTCCGAAGCAGTGATATCAAAACCTACGTTCACCGTATCGTAAATTAGCTCATCTTTAGCGCGAGCTTCGTAGCCATTTTCTTCTCGGAAGTTTACCCCCCATTTGGTACGATCAATGTTGAATTTCGCTTCAGCACTTACCTGACCATCAGTCATACTCACTTTTGCGGGAAAAGTAATACTTAGGGTTGTGCCTCGCATCGTTAAGTTACCAGTAATGCCGTGAGTAGGATCAGCCAGACTATATTCGTCTACCTCTTCTTCATTTACTACAACCGCCATTTTGTCTTCACCCTCAGCAGCAGCCATTTCACTTGAATAAGCCTCTACTTCCGTAATCTCAAAAGTAGCCGTTGGGTATTCTTCTACACTAAAGAAGTCTCCTGACTTTAAGTGATTAGTCAATTTATCTTTGTATTCACCTTCCAAATCCTCTACGTTGATTTGGTTCATATCCAGTGTAAAGCTTCCGCCAACTACATCGCCGTTAAGAACTGAGATGGTACCATCTTCAATGCCAATAGTTCCATTGTGGCGACCAGTAGGTTTAAACCCGTACCACATCAGTTGGCTCTCACTAGCATTGATTGAATAATCAGCAGCCGAGGCGCTCACTTCTTCTACTTCTTGCGCTTCGCTTACTTCGGCATCTGTTCCGCCGGGTTTTTGCTGGCAGCTAAAGAGTAGAGCCGCAAAAAACAATGATAAAATAGAAATTCTTGCCATGTTCATAATCAATTATGATTGATAATTAAGTGGTTAATAAGCCTGTATAACGAGCTTCAGGGAAAAATGTTTATTGTAGCTACAACAAATATGAATGTTAACATTTGCTTAACCCTCAATATCTGGAACTTCCCAGTCATCGGTACGAAACGGTGAAGCCGGTAAGCCTTCAGAATTATACAAGTTTACATCAGGATAGCTACGCCAACCGTAGCGAACGGCAGCAGGACGGCTTACTTCAGGTACTTTTATTGAGACCTCAGTATCGCTAATAATAGTGGCTTGGGTTTGGTAGAACTGTCGATCTTCTCCTGCCACCTCAAATCCCCGCAGTTTTTCATCAGGCATCTTAAACAATCCTTCTCCCACCTGTTCAAATGTTAGAATAACCGAATCATCAGCCACCCGCATAGACTCGTAAATAGGTCCTGAGTAGACATTTTCTTCTCCGTAAGCTACTTTTCGCGCAGCGAGTGCTAACCGGGAACCTACATCTTGCTTATTGCGAGGATGAATATCGATAGAGTCGCCGATATCGATAGCGACCGCCATACCAGTATTGGGTAAACTTAGTGTCATCAACTGAGCTTCACGAAGCCGGGGCCAATTTTCAGGATGAGAGCCGGGCGCAATAAAACTAGCCAATTGAACAAACAGAAAGGGGAAATCACCAATACTCCAATGCGAGCGCCAATCGTCAATCAGTAGCGGGAATAATGTTTGGTACTGCTGAGCTCGCCCCGCGTTGCTCTCGCCTTGATACCAGATCACACCTTTTATTGGGTAAGGCAGTAGCGGATTAATCATTGCATTGTACAAAAGAGTTGGCTCCTGTGGGTACGGCGATATTTTTGGAAAGTCGCCTTCCTGATTTTGATCGTACTTCCATTCACCCGCTATATCAGCCGATAGCTGCTGACCATCACGCGCCAAATACATCTTATCAGCCGAGCCAGAGAAGCCTCCACCCCCACCAGTATCTAGCACGCGCACAGTAATAGTATTTTCACCGCCTTTTAGCAGTTGGGGCGGAATTTCGTAAGTACGCAACACATTGTATCCCGCAGTCTCGCCCACCTTTTGTCCGTTCACCCAGGTAATATCAGCATCGTCAATCGCACCCAAGTGCAGCGTGAGTGGCTGGTTTTCGTAGGATTGAGGCAAAGTAAACGTTTTCTGAAACCACACATAGCCATCGAAACCTTCCAAGGATGGATCAGTGGTTTCCCAAAGAGTAGGCAATTCCATCGTCGGCCAATCTTGATCTTCTAACGGAAGGGTGATTTCCGACAATCGGGCATCAGCCTGTACTATCGTCTTGTCTTTTAATTCCTGCTTCTCCGCAAAACTCAGTTCCCCGGATTCTTCCGAACGAAGAGAGTCAAGCATCGCCGAAAAATCTTCCATCTGCCGTACCGAAGCTTCGCTCACCCAAGCCTCGGCTGTAGTTCCACCCCAGGATGAGTGCAGCAAGCCAATAGGAATGTCTTGTTCCTGCTGAATTTCTCGCCCAAAGAAGTAAGCTACCGCTGAAAAGTTAGCCACAGTTTCCGGGGAACACTGCTGCCAGCTACCGCTATCCAGTTGGTTCAAAGGCTCAAGGCTGGTATTACGGTATACTGTAAATAAACGAATATTGGGATAATTGGCGTTAGCTATTTCTTCCTCGTAATTATCCACCTCAGCACTCAGTGGCCACTCCATGTTTGATTGACCGGATGCCAGCCAGACATCGCCTACCATCACATTTTCTAGCTTAATTTCCTCTTCTCCTCTAATAATCAACTGGTAAGGCCCACCCGCTTCCATAGCAGCTAGGTTCACTTGCCAACTGCTATCTTCACTCACTTTGGTCTGCTCAACCTGCCCATTTATCTCTACCTCTATTGAACCGCCCGGATCAGCCGTACCCCACACTGGCATTTCAATATCACGTTGCAATACGGCATTATCAGTAAAAAGCTGGTGAGGCTCTACTTGCGTGGCAGTAGGCGATTGACAATGCATCAATACAATAGAAGTCAACCCAAGAATAAAAGCGTTCTGAATTTTCATGATCTTTGTTTAGTAGTTTAAAGTTATTTGGTTTGTAGGAATACGCAAGCAGAGTCAAATTGGTGTTTCTATTTCCAGGGAATTACTTTTCCACGTTCTTCATTTAGCAGTTCAGGCGGGATACTTTCCTGGATTTCTTGTTTGGTAATACGAATTAATTTTTCCCGCGGGAACCGCTTATGATACGTTAAACTAATCTCCCGCAGGGGCTGGATGTTTTTGAAGTCCCGAATAT
>CAKZPJ010000248.1 GCA_937138955.1 uncultured Flammeovirgaceae bacterium
TCGTCGGCTTTTTTTTCGCACCGTAGCGTAGGCTACGCCACTCAAAAAGAGCCTAAATTGACAAAAAAATCTCTCCTAATAAATCAAAAAATATAACTCAAACAGCTTCTAACATCAGCACAGCTAAAGCGGTTGCGAAAAGTCTATATGGACGCTTTAATTGAGTCATTCAAAATTGGGAACAAAAACTTCTCTTCAGTAAGTGTATGCTAAAATATAAAATGGGTTTAGCAGCATAATAGTTTCATATGACTAGCCTTCTCCGTTAGTTATAAAAAAATCCGAGACTGATGCAGCCTCGGATAATCCTTTTTGAGTTTCTCGATTTAGTACGGCATCATGCCTCCGGTTACGCTCACTACTTCACCGGTCATGTAGCTCGACTCTTGGGAAGCCAGTAATATGTAAATTGGAGCAATCTCAGCGGGTTGACCCGGACGACCCAGCGGAGCCATTTCGCCAAACTTCTCAATCACATCCTGTGGCTGTCCACCGCTTGATTGGAGGGGTGTCCAGAACGGACCCGGAGCCACCGCATTTACCCGAATGCCTTTCTCAGCCATCTGTTGCGAAAGGGCTTTGGTAAAAGCTACGTTACAGGCTTTGGTCTGAGCGTAATCCAGCAAACTTTCCGAGGGATCAAAGCTTTGTACGGAAGCCGTATTAATAATAGAAGCTCCCGCTTCCATATGGGGGATCGCCGCTTTACAAATCCAGAATGGAGCGTACACGTTTACTTTAAAAGTATTATCGTACTGCTCAGTAGTTAGGTCTTCAATGCTTGACTGCGCGGTTTGACGCCCAGCGTTATTCACTAAAATATCTAGCCCACCAAGTTCGCTTACCGCTTCCTCCACTAACTTTTTGCAAAAATCTTCTTGGGAAATATCTCCCGGAATAGAAACAGCTTTGCACCCTTCAGCCTCGATTAATTCCACTACCTGCTTCGCATTTTCAGATTCTTCGGGTAGATAATTGATCACTACGTCAGCTCCCTCACGGGCGAAGGCAATAGCTGCCGCTCGTCCAATGCCGGAATCACCGCCAGTAATCAGTGCTTTCCGGCCTTTCAGCCGCCCAAAGCCCTGATAACTTTTTTCACCATGATCTGGCAAAGGTTCCATCTCGCCAATAACGCCCGGTCGCTCCTGAGGCTGTCGAGGAAAAGGGGGACGAGGGTATTGATCTAAAGGATTCTGTTTTTCGTACTGTGGTTTTGTTCTTAAATCACTCATAAAAAAATTTAGATGAAAAGGTTAAAAAAGTTTCTCTAAGTAGGCGAATGACCTACTCGTTATTGAAGTGTTTCTTAGTGGAAATGTTCACCCCTACCCTGAAATAAAATTTAAGAATTACAGTAATTGAGTATTTCTTCACCGCAAACTGGGGTAATAATGTCAATAAAAAAGCACTCTCGTTTTTGCGAGAGTGCTTATGAACTTTAGTGACTACCAATTACAGGCGAACAAGAGGTTGCTCCTACCGCTTCATTCTCATTAGATTGATAGTTCCTACAACATTAGTAATTAAATAACAAGCTACTAATTACTCGTTACCCACGTTACTATTGCTCCGCTTGCGCTGCTGTTGCATAGGGTTGGCTCCGGAAGTTCCTCGGGTGCGTTGCTTTTGCTTAAACACCTCAAAACGAGTAGGAAGGTTTTTCTTCGGAAAATAGTTATTCGTTTCGTCGGTATCAGCCGTCTCGCGGTAAGGATCAACTACAATTTGGGCTACCTTCTTATCTTTTGCAAAAACTTTGGTAACTGCCTCAGCATTATAGCGCCATATCTCAGCCGGAATGCGTTCAATCTCCGTGCTGCCATCTTCGTAAGTCCAGCCCAAGATAATCGGCATCACCAAGCCTCCAATATTGCTGAAATCAATTTCGTAAAAATGCTTACCCGACTCTACCAGTTTACGCTCTTTGTCATTTAGGCTGGCGATGAATGAATTATAGGCTTGCTGATCAGAGGGCGTTATTGAGAACGGATCATAACGGTTGTAAAAGTCTCGCAGTGATGGATCAGCTTCAATCGCGGTAGTGGTTACGTCTTCTTCGTTATACTTTTGACTAATATGCTTCTCCCGCTCTTCGTAGCGTTGCTTGGCGATCGGTTTTTCTACTTCAGGGTTTTTTGTATTGATCTGGTAGTATTTTACGCCATCAATACCAATGTCCACGTGGTCTACAGTGTAGAACCAGCCGCGCCAGAACCAGTCTAGATCAGTACCAGAAGCGTCTTCCATCGTACGAAAGAAGTCGCCGGGTTCAGGGTGTTTAAACGCCCAGCGTTCAGCGTATTTTTTGAAAGAATAATCGAATAACTCACGACCCATTACGGTCTCGCGTAAAATATTCAGCGCCGTGGCGGGTTTAGCGTAGGCATTGGGTCCTAGTTGCTGCACC
>CAKZPJ010000249.1 GCA_937138955.1 uncultured Flammeovirgaceae bacterium
CCTGATTATCACAGTGCTTTTCACCTAATTCACGCCAGTGCTGTTTTAAAATTTCTCGCAGCACCTCGCTCTTTTTCGTGCCCAAATGGCGTTTTAAGGTCAGTTCGTTGGCGTAAGGTGTAGATAGCAAGCGCAGTGGGTAATCCCAACGGGAAAGTCGAATCTCAAGGAAGCCTGGTGAGGACTGAACAACTTCTACACCTCCTTCGGTACGAAAGAGTGGCACCTGATTATCAGGACGCCCTTGAAAGATGATACCACAGCTTCGGGCTAATAGGTCAGTAGAATCAACTCGATCGGGCGAGTCGTGATTTCCGGCGATAGCTACTACCGCTCTTTTACCACCATCAGATAAGCGATAAACGGTTCGATACAATAATTCTGCTGCATCATTGCCGGGATGAAAGGTATCAAATAAGTCTCCCGCAATCAGCACAACATCTACGGCTTCTCGCTCACTAACCTGGCAAATTTCGTCTAATACTAACTCCTGTTCGGGTAAACGGGAATACTCACCCAATCGCTTTCCCAAATGCCAATCAGCCGTGTGTAGAATTTTCATAGCCTAAAAGTAGGCAAACGTTTCGGCGTGGTCAAGCCAAAAAAAAAGAGCGAGAAGCTAAATAGCCCTCTCGCTCTTCACATTTATAAGTTAATTGAAATACAATCTAGCAAAATACTAGTTTTTTAGAATCGTAAACTCTACCCTCCGATTAATCTGCCAGTTTTCTTCTCCAGTATTAGGAACTTCGGGTTTGCTTTCACCGTAGCCTACCGCAGTTACCCGGTCTTTTTCAATCCAGTTCTCTACTAAATACTGACGGACGGACTCTGCCCGCCCTCGAGATAGTTGTTCATTATAATCATCAGAACCACGATCATCAGTATGTCCACCAATCTCGATATGCAGACTCTTATTAGTTTTCAGCATTTCTGCTAACTTATCTAGTTCTTCAAACGATTCAGAGCGAAGTGTGGTCTTATTATAATCAAAGAAGATATTATTCAAACGTACCGAAAGGCCTACCTCGAGAGGTTCTAAGAAAATATCTTTAAAAATAATAGTGTCTGACTGAACCTCCCCTATTTGAACGCTATCTATTTTTGCCAAAAACCCTTCAGCACTTACCGACAGATGATAAATTGCTGGTTGAGGTATTTCGGTAGCATATACCCCTTCGTCCTTATTCGTCGTTTCAGTAATAAGCACTTGCTGCTGACTACTAATTTCTATGGTGGCCTCCACGAACTCTTGCGTCTTCTGATTCATTACCATGCCTTCCAGTCGGGTGATCGGAGGCACTGGCGGGATCTTCTTAATTTTCTCTAAACCGTAGATATCCAGATGACCTCCATCAGCCGACATATCTGCTCGGGTTGTAAACACCACGGAATCAGCTTGCCCTACTGCGTAGAAAGCATCAAAGCCTTTAGTATTTACCGGAGCACCCACATTCTCCGGCTTCGACCATTTTAACCAGTAGTCATCTTGCCGAATGGTTCGATACACATCGGCACCACCGTGCCCTCCCGGTCGATTACTAGCAAAATACAGCGTCCGATTGTCGGGGGCTAAATACGGCCCAAACTCATCGCGCTTGGTGTTAAGTGCGGTGATCTTTTGGGGGGTAGACCACTTTCCCGGACTCTCAATAAAGCTCACGTAGAGGTCGCTAACTTTACTATCCTTCACTTCGCTAAAGTATAGTAACATGGCTTTTTTATCATATGACATAAAGCCGCCGTTGAATCTTCCTCGGCACATACCGTCAAAATTGCTAATACGCAGTGATTCTGGCTTTTGCCATACGCCATTCATCTTTCGTACTGTAGCAAACTCCCATTTCTTGCTGTTACCACTTCGGATCAAGACTTCTTGCCCATCCGCCGATACGCTCATCACCTGATTATAATCCTCCCGATTAAATGGGCTCGGTAAGTGTTGAGAAGGAGACCAATTACCATCTTCCTTCCGTTCGGAAAACCAAATATCCTGGCTTCCGTCGGTACCATTAGTGTTCTCGGGGTGATTGGTAATAGTAAAATAGAGGGTATTACCATCGGGAGATAGAACCGGAGCCGATTCGTGATAAATACTGTTTACCTTACGTCCTAAGTTAACTAGTTCGTACTCGGGTTCATCATCCAACTCTTGTCCGAAAGTCCAGGTATGAAATAGTAATAATCCAATACAGATACTAATTAATCGCATAATTTTATTTTTCAATTACACGATTAATCTAGATCTATTTTCTAATTAAAGCCATTAGCAATCATTTTGTTCCTTACAAAATGCCATTTATATAAAAATTGCACTTTTCTAATTATGAGCTAAGAACTAACTAGGGGGTAATAGGGATTAGTCTACTTTCTGAGAAGCTTTTTAGATGCAGCCCGTTTCCTCGCAATGGCAAATAATACGATACCCAAAATAGTGAGTAACGGTATTAGGTGAACCAGTGACGTAAGATAATGGAATATACCATGAGCATCCGTATGTTCGGCACCGTGCCCAGGGTGAGCCATAGCAGAACTAACTAATAGGATAAAACACGATAAAAGGCTGATGAATTTAGGGAAGTTCATATTGTAGAGAGGTTAGTACTGTAGTTAATGAATTGAAATATATAATATTAATTGACAATCGCCAAATTTAGCGGTAGGATCATTTCCTTATCTAAACGGACGATAGTACGCTTGATCTGCTAATTGGAGCATCTCCCGATCCCCGGAGCTATCACCGTAGGAGTAAACATCCTGATAATGAGATAAATTCACCTCTTTACGAATCCGAGCTACTTTCTCTTGGCCGTAACAGTTCTTACCCAATAATTTCCCCGTCAGCTTATCATTAATTACCTCCAGTCGCGAGGCGATTAATTTTATCCCTTTTTGTTGACACCAAGCTAATAGCCAATTTTCAGGAGAAGCAGAAACAAGATAGATATCACTGCCTAGTTCTTGGTGCTTTTGTATGGCTTGTAACGCACCTTCACGGACTATCCGAGGAATGCGATCCGTTGCGTACTGATCGCAATTTTGTTGAAATTTGGTTATTTGTTTATTCTGAAAGAAATAGGTCAGCACTTTTTCTTTCGCTTGCCAATTTGGAATCAGCTTAACTTTATAAGCCAACAAAGAAGGAAGTAAGCGAAATAGACCACAATAGGCAGAAAACCTCCCGTGATAAAAGATGATGAAATCAATAAAGGAATCTCGGTTAGTAATTGTACCGTCAAAATCAAAAAATGCTATACTTTTAGTCGGAGAGCCTTTTTTGCTTACTGGGTTATGAGCTTTGTCTGTAGGTAGCATTTTCAGCCTAAATAGATTAACCAGAAGAAGCTTAGTATCCAGCCTACTAGGGTGATTTGAATAAATGAATCTTTGTATAACAGCTTAGTAGGCGACCCACTATTTTTTTCTACTAACGTAATTTGTAAGTAGCGCATCAAGCCCGCAATAACAAATACTGAGGTATATACTAAGTAATCTCCCAAACGCATTACTACCTCGTCGGATATAGTATACATTAGGTAAGCTACCACAATGATTCCAGCAATCATGGTCATGCAGGCATTAATAAACTCAAGATTATAGTTCCTCACCGACTTGCGAATCAATAACCCCGAGTCAGCCCCGAGTACTACGTCATCACGACGTTTAGCAATAGCCAAAAATAGAGCCAGCAAAAAGATCATAATAATTAACCACTGAGAAACTGGTACATCCGCTACAATACCTCCACTAACAGTGCGCAGCAAAAATCCCGAAGCAATCAAGAGAATATCTAGAATCCCAATATGTTTGAGTCCAAACGAATAGCCTATATTAATAGCAACATAGGTCAATAAAATTGTAAAAAACCAAACATTTAGCAGCAAACCAATGCCCAACCCGGCTACTGCTAATAGACTCATCATTGCCAGTCCAGCTCCCTTGGAAACTTCTCCTGAAGCGAGTGGCCGTTCGCGTTTTTTAGGATGCGCTCGGTCCGCTTCTATATCTCGATAGTCGTTCAGTACATAGATAGCACTGCATACTAAGCTAAAGGAAACAAAGGCTGCTCCTAACTTAAGAAGAAGTGATAGCTCAAAGAAATGACCTTCAAAAAAGAGAGGAATGAAGATAAATAGATTCTTAGCCCACTGTTCAGGTCGGAGCAGCTTAATATAAGAGAGGGCGACCGATTTTTGCGAAATAGCGACTTGTTGCATAATTATTTACTTCTATAATAAACACTAGGGCAACTATTTTTCTTAGAGTAAAGTACTAGTGTATTATATATGCAATTTACCGCTTTTTATGCATTCTTTGAAATTTCATACAAAATATTTTTTTATTTATCTAACTTATGGCTAATCCCGGCATCAAGATCATTGATAACGAAACCGATAAACAGCAATATATCTCTCACCTGCTCAACGATATTCGGGCGCTTGAGCAAATGTTGGCCGAAAAAACATTTGAACAAGGTGTGCAACGAATAGGCGCCGAACAAGAAATGGTTTTCGTCAATGAAGCATTTCGCCCCGCATTTATTGGACCAGAAGTAAAACGAGCCTTGGATCGACCGTATATAACCACCGAGTACGCCCGCTTCAACTTAGAGATCAACTTACCACCTATCTTATTTGAGGATACGTGTTTAGCTGAACTCAAGCAAGAATTAGAGGAGAAAATTAAGGAAGTAGAACAAGAGGCCCAAAAACAGAATACCCAAGTGTTACTAACTGGTATCCTCCCGACTATTCGTAAATCGGATACTTCCCCGGAATCTATGACACCCGAACCTCGCTACCAAGCATTGTTAGAGAATGTGAACCGTCTTCGGGGCAAACAATATGAGTTTAATATTCAAGGATTGGATGAGTTGATTACTCGTGATAATCCATCTACTTTCGGTGGTTGTATGACTAGCCTTCAGCTCCACCTCCAGGTAGATGCTGATAAGATGGTCGATATGTACAACTGGGCCCAGCTAATTGCGGCCCCTACCTTGGCCTGTGCTACTTATTCGCCGGTTTTTCTCGGCAAACGTTTGTGGCACGAAACCCGAATTGCCCTACTTAGGCAAACCACTGACACTCGTAAACCTTATTCTAACCTTATTAATGAAGAAGCTCGGGTATCTTTCGGCAATGATTGGCTTAAAGAATCAGTAGCAGAAATATTTCACGATGATGTGGCGGGCTACAAAGCTTACCTTACTAAAGAGTTTAACGAGAACGCATTAGAGGTGCTAGAACGGGGCGAAGTCCCGAAGTTGGAAGCACTTAATTTCCACAATGGTACAATTTATCGCTGGAACCGCATTTGCTACGGAGTTTTTCAAGGCAAGCCTCACCTTCGCATTGAAAATCGGATATTACCGGCCGGACCAACTATTGAAGATGAACTGGCTAATACTGCGTTTTGGTTAGGTCTTATGAATGCTTTACCGGAACGGTATCAAGATTTACAGGGCAAAATTTCGTTTGACCGAGTAAAAAATAATTTCCTTAAGGCGGCTCGATTAGGAATAGAGGTAGAATTTGAATGGTTGGATCGCCAATTAGTATCGGCTAGCGAACTCATTTTGAATGAATTACTGCCATTAGCCCACGAAGGATTAAAAAAAGCAGGGGTGAATGAGAAAGACTACACCCATTATCTAGATATTATCCGACAAAGAACTGAATCAGGCAGAACTGGTTCCCGTTGGGTTTTACAGTCTTACGAACAATTACTTGATCAAAGTATTACCCCTGATGAAGCCTGGGTGGCTATTACTGCCGGGATGCTAGAGCGGCAGCAAAGCAATCAACCTATCCACACTTGGGAGTTAGCTTCGGTTAAGGAAGCCGGCGACTGGAAGAACCGTTTTTGGCGACTCGACCAAGTAATGACTAAGACACTCTACACAGTAGAAGAAAACGATATTGTAGACTTAGCTGCCCATATTATGAGTTGGAAAAAGATCGGTCATATTCCGGTCGAGCGAGATGGGGAATTGGTGGGAATAATTACCAAAGATTCAATTATTACCTACTATGCCAACCATTCCGGAGAGGACTTTTCCCAAATTCCTATCAGAAAAGTGATGGTAACTGAACCAGTGGTGGCCCATCCAGATATGCTAGTAGCTGATGCCATTGAACTTATCATCAAAAGTAATATTTCTTGCTTGCCGGTAGTAAAAGATAAAAGGCTAGTAGGTATTGTAACCGAGCATGATTTTGTGCATATTTCTCGTCATTTGTACCAAGAATTGATGGATAATGTTGAGCAAAGCTAATTCACAGTTACCCGTATCTCGCCTTTTAATAGAATACCCTGGAAACTCTAATGAGCCTACTCTAGTAATATTTGCGGGCATCCATGGTAATGAACCTAGTGGTCTAACTGCCCTAATAAATGTACGCCATAAGCTGACAGAGCAATCAATTGCTTTGAAAGGTGGATTCTATGGTATTGCAGGAAACCTTGAAGCTATAGCAGTTGAAAAACGCTATCGCGACGAAGATTTGAACCGGATATTCTTATCCGAACGAATTCAAAAGGTTCAGAATAACCAAGATGAATTAAATTCTGAAGAAGAAGAGCTTAAACAAATTCTGCATATAACTGACAAAATCAATCAACAAACAACCGATGAGGTGTACTTCGTAGATTGTCACACTACCTCTTCAGAAAGCATTCCCTACATTAGCTTAAATGAAGGTTATCGCGATAGTTATTTGTTTGCTAAAGGAATTGCCGCCACCAGTATCATAGGTGTTGAGCGAGAAATCAAGGGGTGTTTACCGGAATGGTTTAACCGAGAAGGTTGGCACGGTTTCACTTTTGAGGCCGGCCAGCATTCAGCTCCTTCTTCAGTAGAAAGTCAAGAAGCCATCATCTGGCAAGGACTATTTCACGCTGGATGTCTTTATGCAGACGAACACGCTGAACTATTTGATGAATCGCAACAGACTCTATATGCCAACGGTGCTAATCATTACACTTTTTACTCGGTCATTTCTTCGTATCGTATTCAGCCTGACGAAGAGTTTGTTATGAAACCCGGCTACGAAAATTTTCAGAAGATTCGCCTTGGTGAAGTATTAGCTACCAGTAACGGGCAACCGGTAATGTCTCCGGCCAATGCTCATATTTTAATGCCCCTCTATCAAAAGCAAGGCTCTTTTGGTTACTTTGTTGCCGAAGAAATTCAAGAGAAATATCTGGAATTTAAAGAGCTTCATTAAATTTTAGCTAGAGTAGTTTAGTGCTAAGAAGCTGTAAAAGCTACTTTCTAGCCATACTATAACCCAAACTTTTCTAACCTTCGGTACAGTGCCGTTCGGGTAATGCCCAGTTCTTGGGCAGTGTGCGTGATATTTCCTTGATGCCGATCTAGTGCTTGTTTGATAAAATTACGCTCGTTTTCATCCAGCGTTGCAGGAGACTCTTCTGCCTTCGGTGAATCTGCAGGTAAACCAAGAGCAAAATCCTCGGATTGTAATACTGGCTCACTGCTGAGAATTACCGCTCGCTCAATGGCGTGTTGTAATTCTCTTACATTACCGAGCCAATCATAATTTTGAAGGTGGCGAAGAGTAGGCTTAATCAGCTCAGGTTGAGGTTTTTGGTATTTCTCAGCGTATAGTTCCAAAAAATGCTTGGCCAATAATGGAATATCATCCGCGCGTTCTCGTAATGGTGGCACTGATATTTCTACCGTATTAATTCGGTACAACAAATCCTGCCGAAAAGCCACATCAGAATCTACCGCTGTGCTGCTGATTAACTGATTAGTGGCGCAAACGAGTCGAATATCTACGGAAACTTCCTGATTAGAACCTACCCGACTTACTTGGCGCATTTGCAATACGGTTAGAAGTTTAGCCTGCTGGGCCAGACTTAAATTACCAATCTCATCTAGAAACAGCGTTCCTCCTGAAGCTTGCTCAAATTTCCCTACTTTATCATGAGAAGCATCGGTAAAGGCTCCTTTTACATGACCAAATAGCTCGCTCTCAAACAAAGTTGCGGTTAATGCCCCCACATCAACCCGCACAAAAGCTTTGCCTTTCCGGCTAGATTGATGGTGTATAGCTTGGGCTACCAAATCTTTTCCGGTTCCGTTTTCACCCAAAATAAGTACGTTAGCCTCCGTGGGAGCTACTTTTCGTATCAACTCAAACACTTGCAGCATTGCTGCTGACTGTCCCACTATACCTAGTTTAGTCCTGGTTTTTTGAGAAACTACTTTGCCCCGAGCTTGCTGACGGTTCAGTGCAGCTTCAATGGATTCTAGTAATTTTTGATTTTTCCAGGGTTTCAGTACGAAGTTAGCCGCACCTACCCGCATAGCTTCCACGGCTAATTCAATATCGCCGTAAGCAGTAATTAGAATTACCGCCGTATTTGGGTCAATCTCACGGATGCGATCTAACCAATAAAGCCCTTCTCGCCCGTCGTGCTCACCTCGACGGAAGTTCATGTCTAGCATCACCACATCGTAGTGGTTTTGAGAAATAAGCGAGTTAATCTGGGTAGGGTCCTCTTGCGTATCAACTTGATTGAAATGTTGCTTTAAAAACATTCGGGCTGAATGCAGCACGTCAACATCATCGTCAATAATTAGAACCCGATTATTTTGATTCCCAGTGGTGGGCATATCTTCTCAGTCAGTTTTATCTGCCGAAGATAGTATTTTGGTCATAGCAGTACAACCAGAAAATTAAGATTATCAAGACGCACTCGCCCATAAAAAACCTCCCAAGTAATTCAGAAGGCTTTTTACTCTTAATCAACTTTATACAAAACTGCTTCTAAGACTCGTAAGGATTTGTGTTTTCTTCCTGATCTTTAGTGTCTTGCCCAGCCATATACAACGTACGAGTTGGGTAGGCGAATTCTATGCCTCGCTGTTGAAATTCAGCAAATATCTCAAAGTTGATAGCTTGCTGCACATTCATATACACATTAAAATCGGCTGATTGAACGATATACACTACTTCGTAATTAAGGCTGGAATCGCCGTACGCTTTGAAGTGGGCGCGGTCAAACGTTGCTAGTTCCTGAGTTTCTACCGCTTGCTTTAGAATTTCAGGAATCTCTTTTACTTGCTCAAGCGGAGTTTGATACACCACACCTACGCTAAACACAATACGGCGGGTTTGCATTCGCTTGTAGTTGTGAATTCGAGAACCGGTAAGGTCACTATTAGAAAAAACTAATTGTTCCCCCGATAGACTCTTTACGCGCGTAGTTTTAATTCCGATAGCTTCCACCGTACCGAGCTTATCATCCACAATAATAAAATCGCCAATCTCAAACGGACGATCAAAAAAGATGACGAAGTAGTTAAACAGATCACCTAAAATATTTTGGGCAGCTAGGGCTATGGCGATACCGCCAATTCCTAAACCAGCGACCATCGCGGTAACATTCACCCCCAAGTTATCTAGTAACACTAGCAAACCGGCACTCCAAATTAGGAGATTAAAGATTAGCATGACTCCGCGAAGCTGCTTCACTTTTTCTTCTCCATTCTCCTGCTGACGCACATAAGTACGAAGCAACATAAGCACAACTGACGAAATAAAGCGAATACTAAAAAAGGTGATAACTACCAGCGTAGCTATCCGAATCGCCTCATTAATCATATCGGTTAAGGTAAGATATTTGAGTCCTACGTATACCGAAACGAAGTACAAAATAGGCACCCCAAACCGACCAATACTATCTACGATGTAATCGTCAACATCAGTTTCAGTAGCCTCGGTTAGCTTCCTTAGCTGCTTAACAACGATTGCCCTAAGAATACGAGTAAAGATAAATCCCAGCAGAACTATCCCAAGAGCCACCAGATAATCTTCCAGTGTATTGTTCTGAAAAATCTTTTCAAAATTGATGGTTAGGCTTTCTATAAAATTCTCAAACATAATTTTAATTGAAAGTAAATAACTGATAATGGATAATTATAATCAATGCTATGAAAAGAAGGTGGGAAAATTGTTTAGGTATTAGAGTTCTAAAAGATACAAATGCTAGACTTAGTAGTGAATATGGTAAGTTCGCAGCGATAGTCCACCTTCAAACTCCTGATTATCTAACTGATTCAGTTTAGTTGCAGTATTAGAATCGCCAAAGAGCGGGGTGCCGCTACCAAGAACGATTGGGTTTAGTTTGATTATTAAAATATCAATGAGCTTTTCATCTAACATCCATCCAGCAAAAGCTCCACCTCCACACAAATAAATATCAGTGCCTTCCTCTTGCTTCAGTTGCTTGATAGTAGACGTATCTCGCTTTACTACTTTCACCAGATCGTGAGGATTTTCCAGCGTTAGGGAATCAGAAAAAATATAGTGGCGCATATGCGGATAGGCCGGTTGCCCCGGCGGTAATCCAAATTTGTAGCCAAACTCATAGGTTTTTCGCCCCATAACAACTGTATCAAAATCTCGTAAATCCTGCTGATACTTTTCAACCAAAGACCCATCCATAGCAAACAGATCGATGCTTTCATTAGGTCCAGCAATATATCCGTCTAAGGATGTCGCCACGTAGTATACTAGCTTACGCATAAATAAACAGGTTGATCTGAGAGTTTTTTTCAGAACTACAAAGCTATGAACTTTACCGGATGTTATTATTCTGACTGAGATAAAAATATATATTAGCCGAACTTATTACGGTTACTATTTCATTTGGCTCATTACTGCCTTGTCAAACAGTCGGTCACTAAGTAACCAGCGC
>CAKZPJ010000250.1 GCA_937138955.1 uncultured Flammeovirgaceae bacterium
AAATCGGTAGAAGATACTCTCCCTAAAGAACAATTTCTTCGGGTCCACCGCTCATTCATTATTCGGATTGATAAAATTTTGAACATCGATCAGAGCAACCTACAGATTGACGACAAGATTGTTCCCATCAGCCAATCGTACCGAAAGAAACTCATGGAATCCATTACTACGCTTTAGTAGGGTGTTAGGGTGTTAGGGTGTTAGGGTGTTAGGGTGTTAGGGTGTTGTACGGGTTGCTGTGGGGAGGTGTTTTGAGTTAATTTTTAGTCATACCTAAAGTACCCAAAACTGTGAAGGCTAAACTCGAGACTTTTAAACCATAGTACTAAAACATCTCGCACCCTAACACTACAACTGCTATATTTGCCGTATGAAAGTGACCGAACATATTGCTCAAGCGACCGATACACTGTTTACGATTGAGATTTTGCCTCCAAAAAAGGGCGAAGATATTCACACCCTATTTAGCCACATTGATACACTGATGGATTTTAACCCGGCTTTTATTGATGTAACCTACCACCGGGAAGAGTATGTCTATCAGGAAATGGGCGACGGTATGCTGAAAAAGTACATTACCCGCAAACGACCCGGTACCGTCGGTATCTGTGCGGCTATTCAGAACCGATTTAATGTAGATACCGTACCTCACGTTATCTGCGGTGGGTTTTCGCAAGAAGACACTGAAAATATGCTGATTGATCTGGATTTTTTAGGTATTCAAAACGTACTGGTGCTACGGGGCGACCCGATAAAGAGCGAGTCGGGGTTTGTACCTCATCCCGAGGGTCACTGCTACGCCAACGAATTGATTGAACAAATTGCGGGTATGAATCAGGGTAAATATTTATACGAAGAAAACTCGGCTACGCCTACCAATTTTTGTATCGGTGCCGCCGGTTACCCTGAAAAGCACTTTGAGTCGCCTAACCTAAATACTGACATGCAGTACCTCAAACAAAAAATAGCCGCGGGTGCTGAGTTCATTGTTACCCAAATGTTCTTTGATAATCAGGTCTATTTTGATTTTGTAAAGCTATGCCGCAGCAACGGCATCGATGTACCAATTATTCCCGGACTAAAGCCATTAGCTACGGTTAACCACCTCACTGCTTTGCCTAAATATTTCTTTTTAGATATTCCCGAAGCCCTGCGAAAAGAAGTATCCAAGTGCAAGGATAACAAACAAGCGCGCGAAGTGGGTATTGAGTGGTGTGCTCAGCAGTGCCGCGAATTGAAGGCAGCAGGTGTCCCTTGTCTGCACTTTTACACCATGAGCAAGTCAGAAATGGTGCGTCGGGTAGCCGAACAGGTGTTTTAAAAAGCTGCTCTATTTTCTGGTGCCTCAGTTAACTATTCTTGTTATTTTTCTGTACATTTGGTATACTTCTCAAGTTGGTAATTTCATTTATACGCTAACGTAACATTCCTCTTTTCCCTGATTTTGTAGCGATATTTCTGCCTACCCGTTTACCAACAAGTGCTGCCTGGGAGTATAATTTCTGGAATAAATTCCCGCAAATATCTGATTTTCAATGTAGTTATTATTGACGACATAGCATTTCATCAACATTGGTGACAACCGTACACCTATATTAAACTTAACTTTGACACATACATTAATTGTAAACTCAAAAGTCAAAGTAATGATCAAATTTTCTAATCTTATTTGCGTTATTTTCATCACTTTCATTTTTGCATCATGTGCTGGTGATGACGAAGAAGGTGTAAACCCCGATGAGCAGTCAGAAACTGTTTTATTATCGGACCTATCCAGAGGAGAGGGTAAAGTAGCCATATCGGAACACGAAACGTTTGTTGTTGATGCTATCGCGGTTGGTTCCAATTTAAGTGCAACAATCAATGGCAATTCGTACGAAGTATATCGCTTGTCGATTACTTCTACTTTTGACGACCCTAATGATCAGCGATCCGTTGCCCTTAGCTTTTACATTCCGGTTTCTGAAGGGCGGCTTAGTCCACCTAACGGCACTTTTACGGCTACTACGGAGGGGGCTGCATTAGATGAAACCTACGTAGAAATTTTCGTGACAGGCAAAGACGATGCCTACAACTCCTTTTCCAATACTGTGGGTACTGTTACTGTATCTAATTCTGCGGAGGCAGAGACGTTCCCTTATCGCTTTGATGTAGAGTTTGATGTCGAGAATATAAAATCATTTGATGATTTGGTAGTTGATGCCCAGGGGGCTTTTAAATGGGGGCTTTAAAGTATCACATTAGTTCTAGACAAAGCCATTGGGGCATACTGGTACTCGAGTCTTGGCAGCTTTTTACTAAATATTCAACTATGAAATTTTCACAAAAGGCTGCTTTCTCCACCCTTATTGTACTGCTAGGGGCCTGTGGATCTGAAGAAGGGGAACTAGTGCCCATCATAGAGCCAGTGGTAGTTACTGCAAATAACTTTACAACAACCATTGCCGAAAACCCAACCGATGGGCTAAGCTTAGGTACGGTGAATGCTTTTGCTAGTGATAGCTCACAACTTATTTACAGTATATCCTCTCAGAGTGTGGCAGACGCAATACTGATTGAACCAAGTACAGGAGAAATCAGTGTAGGAGATACCGAGGCTTATGATTATGAAATCAATACGACTATTACCGCTACGTACACTGCCTCTAGTGGTGCCACCTCTGCTGAAGGTAGTGTAGAAGTAATGTTAACTGATGTAGAAGAAGCTGATATTGAGAGTGGATTCGTAACGGTTTGGCGTACTACCACAGCTAACGAAAGTATAGAGATTCCGGTAGATACTACGTTAAGCTATAACTATAGGGTTGATTGGGGCGACAGTAATGTAAGCACCAACCAGACCGGAAACTCCACCCATACATACGACACACCTGGGGTGTATACCGTAACGATCACCGGTGATTTTCCAGCTATTTTCTTTAAGGCCTTTGGTTTTGACCCTTTTGTCGGTATTCCTGAACAGCTTCAGATAGAATCGATAGAGCAGTGGGGTACTATCGAGTGGCAGACCATGAATGGGGCGTTTTTTGGCTGTGAAAACCTAAGCTATAATGCATCAGACACACCGGACTTAACCTTGGTAACTGATCTTTCCGATATGTTCAATAATGCTAAGAGCTTCAATGGTGCTATTGGAAACTGGGATGTGAGCAACATAACCACCATAGAAGCAATGTTTTCCAATGCTGATTCTTTCAACCAGCCACTGAATGAATGGGATGTGAGCAATGTGACTAATATGGCGTTTCTGTTCTTTTCTGCCGATGCGTTTAATCAGTCGCTAGATCAGTGGGATGTGAGCCAAGTCACCACCATGGAGAGTATGTTTTTAGGAAGTGCTTTTAATCAGCCCGTAGCAGATTGGGACGTTAGCAATGTGACGAATATGGCAGCCATGTTTGCAGCTAACGATTTTTTTAATCAACCTCTGAATGATTGGGATGTGAGTAGTTTAGTTTCGGCTACCGGTATGTTTAGAGATACCGAAGTTTTCAACCAGCCCCTGGATCAGTGGAATGTCAGTAACGTTACCGATATGCGCGAGATGTTTTCTAACGCTAAAGCTTTTAACCAATCCCTGGATGAGTGGAATGTAGGCAACGTGGAAAATATGAACAGAATGTTCGTACAGACCCCTACTTTTAATAGAACCCTCGGAAGTTGGAAGGTAAGTAAAGTTAAAGATATGACAGAAATGTTTAACGAAGCGACAGCTTTTAATCAAGACCTCAGCGGTTGGGATGTTGATGCTGTTGAAAGCTGTTCCCGATTTGGGTTTGATTCTGGGCTGGCAGCAAACAATCTACCAAATTTTACAAACTGTACATTTTAAAGATACTAAAAACATTCCTCCAAAAACTTTAGAAGAATGAACAATCATTTCTATAAGATACTCTGCACAATCTTTCTGGTCTTACTATTATTCAATATTACTCGTGCGTGGTGTCAGAAGGAAGTAACCGAATTACGGTTTGTTGGGTACCAGGATCGAGATCCAGTTTTCCTACTGAAGAAAGGTAATACTGAAGAAGAGATGACGGAAAACGCAGAAGCAGTTGAGGAAGTATCCGAAGTCATGGAAGAAGCTGAAGCAGTTAGTGAAGTTTCATCTTCAAGCGTAAGTTTATTGCGGCTCAGTAGTACAGGTGAAACTGAACAACTGCCGACCGTTGAAGGGCTTGAAGATGTACTTTGTTACGCCAATAAAAAGTTGGTAGGTATTTCTGAATACGGCGTGGAAGTGGTGGTAGATGGTGCTTTCATTGATTTGCAATTTCAGGAGGATCACTTTGATGATAGTGATTTTAGAAGCGACTTGCTAGAAATGGCCGAGAGGTTCAATATAATTAACTTGGCTTTCTCACCCGACGGTGAGCAGTTGCATTACCCGGTATACAACAGGTTAAAAATAAGAAGCCATAACTTCGCTACAGCATCATTCTCGGAGATAGATTTTTCTGAGATTGATGACTACGGTGGCTCTATTCTGATGCCTGCGGAAACAGCGGATTACGTGTATTTTCTGGCTCGGCTGAAGGGGCCATATGAGTTATTTCAAATGAACAAAAGTACGGAGAAGCTTAGGAAAGCTCCGTTTACGCTGGGGAGACGAGGAGGTTTTGGGCTAAAGCACCATCCTTTCAAGGATCAGGTGTTGTTCATTTACGATGATGTACCCTTAGCTTATAGTTTTAATCTTGGCAAATTTCAAAAGCTGGAAATCCCAGAAAATCTGGTAGCCCGCCAAGATCAGATAGCGTCTGATTTTGAAAAGATTTTTTATGCGCACGATCAGAAAGCGTGGATGTACGCTACCCTTGATAACGAGCAGCTCGTTGCTAAGCCGCTAGAAATAAGTGACGAGGATGCCTCATTCAATTTGGAATGGTCAGAGGTGGAGGAATTACTAGAGCAAGAAAGAATGAAAAATCTTTCGCCAGTGGAAGAGCTTACAATGAGTTTGAAAAGGTTGGCTAAACTGCCTCGACCACTACCTAGTGAAGTGAAAGCAGAAATTAATGATATGCTCATACAGTTTGACGAGAAATACAGTGCCCAAGCAACTGAGCCGGAAGTGCAAAATGCGCTGGTTACTTCCAGAATAGTAAGATTGGATACTTCGCTCGTTACCGAAGATATAGTAGCATCTAGCAAAGAGCATCTTATTGATGTAGTGAAGCGCGAACAGCTCGATTATAATCCGATGCTAGGATTACAATTGATAGGTCGGGTTGCTACGGTGCAGCCTCCGGTTCATCCGGCGCGGGTAGCGGTTTTAGAAACCCTCGTCAACGATCACCTGGACGAAAACGACATTAGCTCAGCAGAAGCACTTGACGCTTCGGGTCTAGGGTTGCTACTACTGGCACTCAAAGCCAATGGTGAATACGAAGAAGCCATAAAGTATACCCAACAGATGTTAGGGTACATTGAGCAGCACAACATGGCCTATGGGAAGCTTGAAGCATACGAAAGCCTGATCTATTTACAAATAAGCGCGAGCCAGTACCAGAAGGCGCTAGAGTCAATTGATACGTACCAGGCGGAACTTAACCCAAGCTTCGGAAATTATCTAGAGAAGCATATTGAGGCAGAAATTAAGAAAGCCCATGCCTACGCGGGTATGAAGAACTTTGATCAGGCTTTTGAGATTTTGGACGCACAGAGCCGACGTATCAAAGAATCAGAGGAAGAAATATTTGGGTCAGAAACCAAATTGTGGTTAGGATTCTCATTGCGCTACGCGTATACGGAAATACATTTTAAGAAAGGATCAAAACAAAAGGACGAACAACTAACGAATCTTTTAGACTACGTATCTGACAACACTGCTAGCTTTCAATACCAACGGATGTACGCCGAAACAATAAAGCTTTTAGATGAAATAGACGAAGCAGATAAAGGTAAAGAACTGCCTACGCCATAGGGGATGTGAGTATCTGTATCGGCATCTTGAAGCGGTAACAGACCCTGAATACTGGACACATCTTGCCTAAAACTCAAAATACTTTCTAGTGGCTTCAGTACGGTTTTTTACTTCCAGCTTCGTGTAAATCCTTCTGCAATAGGTAGCGATAGTGTTGACCGACAGATGAAGCTCATCCGCTATCTCTTTATCCGTTTTACCCGCTATAAGTTTTTGAATTACTTCGTTCTCTCGTTGGCTGAGCGTACTAAGCACTTTTGTAGTTGATGAAGACTCGAAAATAGTCGAATATCTAATTGACATAAAAAGTATTGCCGAGTATACGGTGATGAAAATTATTGGGGCTAAAATAAGTTCAACGCTAGTTCTTTCTAATAGAAAGTAACCTACCTGTAACGCGACCAATACGGTAACTACCATCATAACCGACATTCTAATGAAGTATTTAATACCTTTTTTAGTATCCGTAGTATCGTTTTGGAGCAAATGAAGAGCTTGTCCTACGTGCAATAGCTGTATTACGGGGTAGGTAAATGATAAAATATTATCTCTTTTGAATGTTAACAGTAGCTCGTTTACTCCAAAGCTATCGCTCAGAAAGAACCGGATACCAATCGCTACAATGTACAGAAAAACCAGATAGGTAAATAGATTGATCCAACTCACGAAATTAAATGGTCTGTTCAACTGTAAGTGAACCAGATAGTTGATCAAGGGACCAATTAACCTCAGCAGGATGTATACTAATAGTAAGTATAGTGGTACGTAACGGAGTAGGTCGTACAATACCAGCAGTTGTCTTATTTCCGCAAATATCGGAATAAGTAGCAGTACAACAATTACAGCGAATCCGGTCGGTCGCTTATGGTAATTACCGGCTATAATAGCAGCACTAACAATTATCAACAAAAAGAGGGCTGCAAAATTCAACACTAATGGAGCAAGCACTGATTATCCTTTAAGATTACAACTTATTATCTATGCGAATACCTTCACTATACGTTAGCCTTCGCTATAGCATTGATACGATATTTTCTCTAAAGGTAAACAAAGAAGTTGCCTAAGAAACTCACTTTTTGGACGCCATACAAAGCTGAGTATTTCAGAGCTAGTTCAGACCATGTACTTTATTAGCGAAAAAACAATATTCTGGCATTTAAGCCTCAACCACCACAGTTTCGGCAATCTTATCGTGGGTAGTTTGGCGGTTCCGGTCCCAGAAGCACTGGAAGAAACCGTAGAGTAGAAATGCAGCGGAAGAAGTGTAGCCGGTAGATCGTTCTATGCTCGACCAAAAAGTAAATGGCGCACCACTAATCTTAGCAGCTTTGATGTGCAGCAATCGCTTGCCAGGAGTTTGCCCGTCCCACTGCCAAGTGAATAACCCAAAGTAAAGGAACGCTCCTAAAAAGCGTATCAGTAAGTCAAACGCAGCATTCAAACTATTAATGGGTTGAAAAACGGACGAAAAAACTTGATCAGCCCATTCGGCAACCGCACCGTATTGCTCCGGGTTAATTAACTCTACGATCCAACTAATTGACCACCCGATTGCTAGTACAATCGGTAGATACATCAGAATATATAGATAAATAACCATATAGCGAGTAAAGCGACGGCGAACTTTCACGTCTATATCGTAGGATGCTATCTGTCGGTCGGCTAACAACACGCTTCGCTTCATAAGTCGTTGCCCCTTATGCAGCGATTTTCGTATTCTCCCTCGGATAAGCCAGAAGATCAGAAACAGAGGAAGAACTAACTCTAACATCTCAGTACATAGAATCATAATAGCCCAATCGAGCGCAAAAGCCGCCGTTCGGCGAGAAAAGGAAGCTAATCGGGTTGACTGAAGTTCATCATCTACCTGAGGCGGATGAATTTCTATTTTCTTAGGTTTAAGGCTAGATTCGGTAGGCATGGTGTAGCAAATATACAACCGATGACATTTTTTTACATCTCTTTACCGGAGGGTGACACCTACTCACCAGATTATTGGCTTCTTGAAATTATGTAAAAATTCTTATAAGCAGTTATTAAGCACCGGGCATTAGTCAAGGTGCTTTCTTACTTTCTGACAACCTATCGCAAAAATTATCCACCAAAGTATCTTTGCTCTCACCACCTCATTGTTTTATTAGGTTACTGTAAATTAGTGAAATCCTTCTTAATTTCTACGGCAAATTGTGTAACTTCCAGGCTTACTAATTAAGTAGGTAATCGCTAGACTACTTACCCACTGTTTATTTCTACCTGACCTATGATGAGAAAACACGTTTGGCTACTAGGCTTGCTTGGTCTATTGTTTTACCGCCCAGCCTTTGCCCAAGATGAAATCTACTCTGTAAACGATGTGCGAGATGATCGCCTTGAACGCTACCTATTTACTAACGCTACAGTAGTCGTCGATTATCAAAACACCCTTCAGAACGCTTCACTGCTTATTGAAGATGGTTTTATTCAAGCGGTAGGCTCTAACGTATCTGCTCCAGCTGGCACTCGCACGATTGATTTGCAAGGAAAGTATATTTATCCCAGCTTTATTGACCTATACAGCCACTACGGCCTATCTGAACTGCCTGAATCTTCAGGTTTCAACTGGAACGCTCCCGAAAAGCTAGGCCCTCAAACAGAAGGTCCCTTCAGCCAGAATGATGCGATTAAATCGCAGTATAATGCAGCTGATGACTTCTCACTAAATGATGAGCAAGCGAAGACTTATCGTGAACTAGGCTTTGGTGCAGTACTGACCAATAAGCCGGATGGAATTGCCCGAGGTTCTTCGGCTTTGGTGAGTCTGACCGACGTAACCGCCAACGAAGCTCTCATTATGCCGCAAGCCGCCGCTCACTATTCATTCGCGAAAGGAAGCTCCAAGCAGTATTATCCTATTTCTAAAATGGGCTTCATTGCTTTGCTGCGGCAAACCTACCTGAATGCTGATTGGTACCAAACCGAAAAGAATTCAGAATACGTAGACCAATCGCTAGAAGCCTGGATTGATTTGCAAAATTTGCCCCAGGTATTTGATGCTCCTGGCTGGATACAAATTCTGAGAGCCGATAAGCTCGGGGATGAATTTGGCAAACAATATATTATTCGCGGTAGCGGTAACGAGTATCAGCGACTAGCCGAAGTAAAGGCAACCAATGCGCCGCTAATCGTGCCCATTAATTTCCCCGATGCCTACGATGTGGATGATCCCTACGATGCAGAAAATGTAGCTCTGGCCGATATGATGCACTGGGAACGCGCTCCGGCTAACTTAGGAATGCTGGCTCAAGAAGGTATTTCGTTTGTTATTACCGCCGAGGGAAGCACCGACAGTAAGGTATTTCTGAAGAACCTACGAAAAGCCGTTCAGTACGGACTACCGGAAGATGCAGCATTAAAAGCACTCACCCACACCCCGGCTCAACTAGTCCGGGCTAACGGCCAATTAGGAAGCTTGCAAGAAGGTACTATCGCTAACTTCATCATCACTTCAGATAACATCTTTAACGAAGATGCGCAGATTTACGAAAACTGGATTCAGGGAAAAGCATTTATCATCAACGAAATGGATGTTAGTGACCTGCGAGGGGAGTACGCCTTAGCTGTAGGCAACGAAAATTACCCGCTTCAGATAAGTGGCAAACCAGGTAAACTTAAGTTCCAGATCGTGCCCAACGATACTACCAAGATTGATGTAACCTCCGAAGTAGCTAAAGAAACGATTACCCTAGCATTTACTCCCGATGCTGAAAAGAACGAACAAATTCGCCTCTCGGGTTGGGTTGAAGGGCAGAAACTACAGGGTCAGGGAAAACTACCCAATGGCGAATGGGTTTCCTGGGAAGCGAACTATCAAAGCCCGCTAGAAGAAACAGAAGAAGATTCTACTGACGATAAAGTGGTTAATCCCGATGATTTAGTAGAGATTGTTTATCCGTTTCTTCCCTATGGTGATCAGCAGCGTATGCCCGAAGCTACCGCTTACTTAATTAA
>CAKZPJ010000251.1 GCA_937138955.1 uncultured Flammeovirgaceae bacterium
GGTGGTGTCGGTTTCAGGGGTGGTGCTGGTGTCGGAAGGGGTTTCCGATGGTGCCGAGATAAGTAGCGGGAGCAATGTGGAAGTACGCTACACTGGTACATTACTAGACGGAACTGAGTTTGACAGTAACGTAGATGCTAATGCTCCTCTTCCTTTCACAATTGGCGGAAATCGAGTGATACCCGGCTTTGAAATTGGTGTATCTCAAATGAAATTAGGAGAAAAAGGCGTTATCCTTATACCATCTTCTCAAGCGTATGAAGAGAGTCAGTTGGCATTTCCGGCAGAAATCATTGACGATCTATTCGACCAGCAATTAATCTCCTCGAGCATTGGTAGTACTATCCCTCCTTTTTCACCCCTACGGTTTGATATTGAAGTAGAAGAAGTAAACTAGGTATGAAACTTTGCTTCGCTACCAATAATGCTCATAAAATTACGGAAGTGCAGCATCTATTAGGTGGAAAGTTTGATATCATCAGTTTGCAGGATATTGACTGCACCGAAGAACTTCCCGAAACTCAGCCTACGCTAGAAGGAAATGCTCAGCAGAAAGCAGATTTTGTGTACCAGCATTATCAGGTAGATTGCTTTGCTGATGACACCGGTCTGGAGATTGAAGCTCTGAACGGGGAACCCGGGGTTGATTCGGCTCATTACGATGGCCCCGAGCGAAACAGTCAAGCCAACATGCAGAAGGTGCTAGACAAACTTCAGAATAATCATAATCGTCGAGCCCAATTCCGAACAGTGATTGCACTTATATTAGGAGGAGAATCATATACTTTTGAAGGAACGATTAGCGGGAGTATTACTTCGAAACCTTCGGGACAGCAAGGCTTTGGCTACGATCCTATTTTTATTCCTGAAGGCTACCAACAAAGCTTCGCTGAAATGTCTTTGGAAGAAAAAAACCGAATTAGTCACCGTGGCCGGGCGGTACAAAAGCTAGTTAATTTTCTGCACAACTATCAAAAATAGTATGGCTAACACTCCTTACATCGTAGGAATTACCGGGGGAAGTGGGTCGGGTAAGACTCAGTTTCTGCATTGGGTACATCGGCTACTAGGAGAAGAACATTGCTGTTTGGTTTCTCAAGACAATTACTACCGAGATTTTCCTCCGCATGGTTTGGCTGAAAATAAGGTGATCAACTTCGATGAGCCTTCGGTAATAGAAGATCAAGCATTTGCCAATGATTTATTTCAACTTAAGCAAGGTAATACAGTCCATCGCCGAGAGTATACTTTTAATAATCCGGCGATTACTCCTAAAATGCTGGAGTTTAAGCCCGCTGATATTATTTTGGTAGAAGGTATCTTTGTTTTTCACTTTCCGGCGGTAGCTCAGCAACTTGATCTAAAGGTTTTTGTAGAAACGAAAGAGCATCTGAAATTACAGCGCCGTATTGTGCGAGATACCCGCGAACGAGGCTATCCGCTCGAGGATATTCTCTATATGTATCGCCACCATGTAGCACCCGCTTACGAAAAGTACATTGATCCGCACAAACACGAGGCTGATCTTATTTTTCCTAATAACCAAGAGTATGATGAGGGCGAGCGCCCCACTACGGCAGAAGTCCTGGTGGCGTATCTTAAAACCAAGCTATCGTGAGTCAGCGATTTGCGGTAATCGGTTTAGGACAATTAGGTAACTCTATTGCTCGCACATTGGCTGAGCGCGGGGCGCAAGTAGTCGCCGTGGATCGTGATATAGCTTTGGTAGAGCGAATAAAAGATAAAGTAGCTCATGCCGTAGCACTAGATGCTACCGATACTAAAGCGTTACAGGCTCAAGACATTCACCGGGTAGATGCAGCAGTGGTAGCAATAGG
>CAKZPJ010000252.1 GCA_937138955.1 uncultured Flammeovirgaceae bacterium
GCCTTGCTCAAACGATTGTACCAGGAAGAAAAAGCAGTATTTGAAGAAGAATCTCTTAGAGCTGATAGCTTGTTACAAGTAGGTGAGTATCCCCGCAACTCGTCTATCCCTAAAGATCAGCTAGCCGCCCTGACCGTAGTAGCGAACACGTTAGTGAATTATGATGAGGCAGTGTATAAAAGATAATTCAATTGCCCAATGGTACGATGGTTCAATTGTTAAAATGACGTAGAGAAATATGGAGGAAAAGAAATATTTACAGCTTAATGATATAGATGCCTATCGAGTAGCCTTTCATCTGAGTAATTACGTTTGGGAAGAGATCATTCAATGGGACTATTTTGCTAAAGATACTATAGGAAAACAGTTTGTGAGAGCGATAGATAGTATTTCAGCAAACATTGCCGAAGGCTTTGGCCGCTACCATAAAAAAGACAAGATTAAATTCTACCGTTACGCTAGTGGCTCACTCAAGGAATGCCTCGACTGGAATGAGAAAGCTAAAATCAGAAATCTAGTTGATCAAATTACTTATGAAAAAATTTTCACAGAGTTAGGATTACTACCCAAGCTGATAAATTAATTGATAAAATACACCAACCTCACTCTTAAAATATAGAGTATCTTCTCGATTGTATTCAACAATTGAGCAGTTGAACCATTGAACAATCGATTTATGAAATTATTACATAACCAACATATTGACCGACGGGATTTTCTGACTAAGACCAGTTTGGGTCTGGGCAGCGTCGCGTTGTCTTCTTTGCTAGGCCCTACCAAGCTGTTCGGTAAACCAGCCCTTCCAGTTGGAGATGGTGGCACTATAGATCATTTGCACTTTGCCCCTAAAGCGAAGCGAGTGATCTACCTGTTTCAGAGTGGTGGACCTTCCCAACTAGAAACATTTGATTATAAACCAACGCTTCAGAAACAGTTTGGCGAAGAGCTACCGGAATCAGTGCGGGGTGGGCAGCGGTTGACTGGGATGACGGCGGGACAGAAATCGTTTCCGCTGGCAGGTTCAGTATTCGATTTTGCTCAGCATGGCAATAGCGGTGCTTGGGTAAGTGAACTGATGCCGCATACGGCGAAGATTGTGGACGAGCTCTGCTTCATTAAATCCATGCACACCGAAGCGATCAACCATGATCCGGCCATTACCTTTTTTCAAACTGGCTCCCAGCAGAATGGCCGCCCGTCTATTGGCTCGTGGATTAGCTACGGTCTGGGTAGTGATAACGAAAATTTGCCCGCTTTCTGCGTTTTACTATCCCGGGGAAAAGAGGGTGGGCAACCTCTTTACGCTAAGCTATGGGGTAGTGGCTTTTTACCATCATTGCACCAGGGAGTTCAATTTCGCTCGGGGAAAGACCCAGTACTGTACTTAAACGACCCGCCCGGCATGAAGAAAAGCAGTCGGCGCCGAATGCTAGATTATCTAAAAGAACTGCACGATATTCAGTACGAAAAGGTGGCTGATCCGGAGATCAATTCGCGTATTGCCCAGTACGAGATGGCCTACCGGATGCAGGCTTCCGTGCCGGACACGATGGATATTTCGCGAGAGCCGGATTATATTTACGATATGTACGGCGAGCAGTCGCGGCAACCCGGCACGTTCGCAGCGAACTGCCTGTTAGCCCGTCGGCTTATTGAAAAAGATGTAAAATTTGTGCAACTCTACCACCAGGGCTGGGATCAGCACGGTAATCTGCCCAATGATATTCAGAAGATGACGAAGAGCGTCGATCAACCTTCGGCTGCGCTAGTAATGGATTTGAAGCAACGCGGTCTGTTAGATGATACGCTGGTAATTTGGGGCGGCGAGTTCGGAAGAACGAACTACTCTCAGGGTAAACTGACTAAGGAAAACTACGGTCGCGACCATCATCCACGCTGCTTCAGTATCTGGATGGCGGGTGGCGGTATCAAAAAAGGTATCAGCTACGGCGAAACCTGCGAGTTTGGCTATAACATTGTAAAGAACCCGGTGCACGTGCATGACTTTCAGGCTACGCTAATGCATTTGCTCGGAGTAGACCACGAACGGTTAACCTTTAAGCATCAGGGCCGCCGTTTCCGACTAACCGATGTGCACGGACACGTGGTGAAGGATATACTTGCGTAGCAAAATCGACAGCCTATGAAACGAGTTGCTTTCAAAATGCAGCTGCTTCCCGAATATGCGGAAGAATACCGAAAACGACACGATGCCATTTGGCCGGAACTGGTGGATTTGCTCCACCAGAGTGGTATTAGCGATTATTATATCTTCCACGATCCGGATACGCACGAGCTGTTCGCTACTTACGTGCTGGCCGATGACCACAAAGCTGACCAATTAGCGCAGGAATCTGTGATGAAAAAGTGGTGGGCCTACATGAAAGACATCATGGAAACCCACGAAGATAACTCACCAATTAGCAAACCGCTGGATGAAGTGTTTACTATGAAATAGCTTTCGCTTACTGCGCTAAAGAAATATTTTCCGAAGTAGCAAAACGAGCGCGTACTCCCCAGCCTCCCATGCGCTCAGTCACGGCAAACCAGATTTCATTGTCGCCTTTATTCAGTGGTAAGTAGATAGTATCAAAATAACCGATGGTGCCTAGATAGCGATAGTCGCGCGAGCGGAAGTTACGCTGACCGCCGTAGATCGCTCTACCGTTTACGAATACTGTCACCGCATCAGAATAGCCAATGTGCAGTGGCTTTATCTGCTTCTGGTCAGAATCTACCGCGAATTTGGCGATAATGGTATTGGTTTCCTCCGCTACAGCACTTACCTGCGACAGATTTACCGTACCGGACGACTCACTTTCCAATGTCTGCCAATTTAGTCCATTCCGAAACTCTTTAGATAATTCAGTCTGATCTTCCAGTTGCTTGCTGCTGAAAGCGTTAGAAACCTCCCATTGCGTAACCGTCCCTTCTTCCGCTGCCGGAAACGATTTGGGAGCACTTTTCATAGTAGGATTCTCTACCGACTGGTAAGTGAAGTTAGCAAAGTACGCATCTTTGATAAACGTATAAATCCCTACAAATCCGGTAGCGGGTTCCCGCTTTAGTTCAAAAGCATGAAGTACAGGTACGTTCATATTATCAACATAAACCTCCATCTGACGGTCGGCAATGACCAGTTTCACGTGCATCCACTCCTGAAAGCGGTAGCGATGGGGAATACCGTAGCCTTCTCCGTAGTACAGTTGCCATCCGGCGTTGCCGTTATAAACCGGAGTATACTGCATGGCATCGGGATTGCCCGACTGGTGCGCCCGCATGTAGTACTCCTCGTAGTTCTTTTGGTCTTGTATCCGCAGCATGGCTCCCACAAATCCCCGATCGCTGGTAAAAGCCACGTCGTACTCGATGATTCCGTTCTCGAGAGAAACATCAGGTAAGTAAGCTCGACCGTTATTTAACTTTACTGACGATTGCCCCTTGTATTCTTCCAGTGTGTGCTCACCGGAAAACTCCCAGCGGTCGGAAGAGAAAGGCACGGTTTGAGCGGATTGCGCCCCGGCGAAGGTTGTCGCAAAAATGAATAGATTTAATAGTGCAGAAAATTTCATGTTGTTAAGTTGAAATGGGTAAAAGATTCAGTTGACTACACGAATTAGTAGAGCGAAAAGCTGCGTAATAGCTTGTTCAAGTTGGTGCAAAGCAGTACAAGTTGTAGCAAAAGAGTTTATCTTCGTAGTATAGCCCTGATTCATGAATGCCACTTCAATAGTTCAAGTAAACATAACTCGGCTGAAGCAATTGATAGAAAATAAAGTTGCTTGGGGGAATAGTGCGCGGTGGACTCACCAAGATTTCAATGAATTGAGTGAGCGTATTTGGCGAGAAACCCAGATTAAGTTGAGCACAACTACACTGAAGCGTTTATGGGGTAAAGTGGACTACCGAAGTCAACCTACTACCAATACATTGAACGTTTTAGCTCAATTTGCCGGATACGAGCACTGGCGCGATTTTACAACTAGGCAGCCAAGCGATGCTCCGTTAAATGAGGAATATAAATGGGTACAAACCAAGCGTAAGTTTGGTAAAAGGGGGTTAGTAACTGTTGGGTTATTTACCATGTTGATAACATTGGCCATAGGCTTTAATCGTTGGGTAAGCCGCCCGTTAGAAATAGATCATTCTAAGGTTTCATTTTATAGTGAACCCGTTACTAAAGGGCTTCCCAATACAGTGATTTTTTATTACGATGTATCTCAGCTCTCGTATGATCAGGTAGAAATTCAGCAATCTTGGGATAATCGTCTTCGCCGAACGGTAGACAAGCGAGACAGTATCTACACTACTACTTACTACTACCCTGGTTACTTTCGGGCAAAGCTCTTAGTAGAAGATCAGGTTATAGAAGAACACGATGTGTACGTGACCTCCAATGGCTGGCTCGCCCTGATTGGGGGTGAAGAAATTCCGCATTATTTAACGGGTAATATCAAACGGAACGGCACACTTTCAGTATCACCGGAGCGATTACAACCGGAGAAATTACTCAGTCAAGAAGAAGGCTCTCATTTAGCTTACTATAATGTACAAGACTTCGGGGATCTTTCTTCCAGTAATTTCACCCTAGAAACCGCGATCAGAAGTGATTATAATCAGGGAGAAGCAGTGTGTCAAGAGAGTCAGGTATCAGTCCTTTGTGCGAAAGGGCGTATCGCTATTCCTTGGTCAATACCGGGTTGTGTAGGAAACATCTACTTGGCTGCCAGTGAGCAATATCTTAATGGAGAAACCGCTGACCTATCCGCTTTTGGCTGTGATCTTTCCGAGTGGCAGCATATCCGTCTGAAAGTTGAGCAACAGCAGCTATCAGTATACCGTAATGAGCAGCTAGTTTTTCAAACTACTTTTGAAAAGGATGCCGGAAAAGTAGCCGGAATCCGGTATCGGTTTCAAGGCGCAGGTTCAGTAGACTACGTTCGGTTACTGGATGAAAACGAGCAGGAAGTTTTTCAAGATGACTTCAACAACTGAAATTCTTCCAAGTTGGAGAATGTGCCCTCGGGAATAGTTTCCATTACCTCAATATCCGTAATATTTCGCTCGCCCCGATCTCCGGAAAGCATCAGTGAACCATACTTTTCGTATTCAGCCCAAGGAGTCATAAAACGAGGAGTATCCATTTCTACCGTAGGGTAGAATGCCCATTGGGTCACCATGTAATCGTTAGGATCTACGTACACCTGATATTTGTTCTGTGGGGTAACCCCCACGCCCTCAAAACGTAACTCTAACACTTCAGCGGACTCACCACCTTGAATGGTATCTTCGCCAACGTAGGTCAGCGTCACCCCCGAATCTTTCAGCTTAAAGGGCATAAACAGCCAGTAACTGTCATTAATCCAGATACTCTTTCCTCGCTCTATATATTTGGTTAAAGAATCAGTATCAGTAATCTCTTCTCCGCCCATCGCCACTTTTCCCTGATCAGAGTCTACGTTGATTAGATAGATTGCTGAATCTCGAGGAACTTCAATACGTACATCGCCCGACTGCTTGTCCCAAAGTAGAGTGCGAGCACCGAAAAAATTCCAGCTTACGTATTGGGTAGTATCCCAAGCTTTACGACCACCCATTGCCTGCATGACGCTATCGGCAATAGCTATTGCTTTTTCATCAGAAGCAGATTCATTAAAACCCTCAGCCGGAGGATTCGCATAAGCCAGCCCTACGCCATCTATCTCAGCGGTTTGTTCTTCAGTAGTTTGCCCCGGCTGGCAAGCGATAAATAAAAAGGGAGCTAGTAGAAAGACAAGAATTCGGTTCATAGGTGTAGTGGTTTTTGGGAAAGGTATTCTTTGTAAGAAACTAATTAGTTAGATCGTTCTAAAGCGAATGTATAGTATATGCAACTCGGTGCTAACGTGCATGTTTAAATTTTTACCTTAATTAAAGGTTCTTGTTGCTAAAAAAAGCTCCCCTGTACAACAAGAACTCGAAATAGCTTCTGTTTTCAAGTATCTGAATCAAATCATGTGTGTGTGGAATTAGACGTATTACCTATAATATTTTAGATAGCAGGGAGGGATCTAATTTATTTACTGGGAATAGTAACGCTACTGTATTTTTAAAAATAGAATTTATACTCATTGTTATTTTATCTTCCTTTTAGTAATATGAGTAATTATTAAAATTCTTATACTGATTTACGATGGAGCAAACAGATGATTATACGCTATGGAGCGAATTCCGAGCAGGAAATCATCAAGCATTTAATACCATCTACTCTAAGTTTTTCCCTACTTTATACAACTACGGTGAGAAGTTTACTTCCCAGCCCGAGATAGTAGAAGAGTGTGTGCAGCAACTTTTCGTAGAATTATGGCAATCGCGAGAAAAGCTAAGTAATATCAACGCTATTAAACCCTACCTATATAAGGCATTTCGTCGAAAACTAATTAGGCACCTCAAGCGGAATGCTTCCCATTTACGGCAACCAATTCAACCATCATTTTTAGCGACTATATCACGAGAAGCGGAGATTGTACATACTGAGCGAAGCTCTTTTCAGTTGAAGTTGCTAAATGAGGCTCTTAGCAAGCTTTCGGATCGCCAGCGAGAAGCGATTTTTTTGAAGTTCTACGATAAGCTGGGCTATCCTGAAATTAGTAAAATACTAGATTGTGAACCCAAAGCTGCCTACGATCTGGTTTTTAAAGGTATTAAAAAGATGCGTTCAGTAATGCCTAGAAAAGAAATAGTGCTGCTTAGTGTTACGGTTACACTTCTTTATCTGCTCTAAGCCTTTTAAGGATACTCTAGCTGAGTAAAAACACCTCTTTGCTGCCCTTTTTAGTGAGTTTCAGATACCGCATTAAAAAAAAATAAACTTTTTGGGCGTAAAAATTAGAAGGGCTGCCTCTCTTATAGTAAACGCTATTAATCGCCTATGCCTAACTACCAGACCATCGATGATTTTGTAGCTGATGACTCTTTTCAACGATGGGTTCTTTCTGAGAATAAGGAAGCTAAATTTTTTTGGGAGAGTTATCTACAGCAGTATCCAGAGCAAAAAGGAACAATCTTTCAGGCAGTAGAACTGGTGCGATCCCTACAATTCAATGAAGTACGCCCCAGCACTTTTCAGGAAAAGAAAGTTTGGGGACAGATTCAGGAAGAGCTTTCGGAGAGGAAGCCTGTCGTATCTTTTAGACCATACCATCGCCGTCCATTGGCAGTTGCTGCTTCCATTGCACTGGTTATAGGGTTTGCTGTTTGGCTGGGTTGGCAAAATTGGGGGACTGACCTGTATGTACAGAGTACTGCTTACGGTAAGGTTCGAGAATTGTATTTACCCGATAGCTCTCGCGTTACTCTTAACGGAAATTCTACTATTCGTTTTGCTAAGGATTGGACTACTAAAAAAAAGCGAGAGATTTGGTTAGAAGGAGAAGCTTTCTTTGAAGTAAAACCAGTGAAAGATTCCCAGAAGAATAAAGATATCAAATTTGCCGTGTACACTAGCCAATTGACGGTAGAGGTGTTGGGAACTACCTTCAATGTATCGGATCGGGTAGAGCAAGCTTACGTTGTGCTAACTGAGGGGCGTATTGCGCTCAATATTGAAGACGAGCATCCCATTACGATGCAGCCGGGGGAGTTGTTTGAAATACGTGGTACTTCCCGTATCCATAAGAAAGATCTACCTGATATCAGTCAGTGGAGTAGCTGGAAAGAAGAAGAACTTGAGTTTAATAATTTACCCCTTCGGGATATTGCGGACAAGCTACGGTACACGTACGGTTATCAACTAAAATTTCCATCAGATACTATTGCCAACGAGAAATTCACAGCACGTATCTATCGTCAAGATATGGAAATGCTATTTTCTCTCATCGCCCGGTCTTTTGATCTTAACTATACTACTCAGGGAAAAAACATAGAATTCGCCTCCCGTCAATAAAGCACATCAGCGGGTTTTTTAAATATTTAATTCAAACAAACAACCTATGAAAAAACGAACTCTACTTTCATTGTCCTTGCTAGGGTACCTCTTACTGAGCGACCCCATTTCAGGGATAGCGCAGGATGTTGCCTGGTTAGCTGACAAGCTACCGGCAACTTACCAACCAGTACAGAGGCAACAAGTCGCCCTGGAATTGGCCCTTAGATCATTAGAGGAAAAATTTCAGGTTAAATTTAGTTATGCTAACAAAATTGTTGATGGTAAAAAAACACTAAAATCCATTGAGACAGAAGGCAAAAGTCTGATTAAGACTCTTGATCAAATCTTATTGCCACTGGGCCTTAAGTACGAGCAAATCAATAAGGGAACCTTCTTCATTTTAGAGAAAAAAGCAATGAAGAAGGTAGATAAGCTAGGGGTGAGTCCACCTTCAGCTCCGCAAGTTAACTGGACGAGTTCCCAATCAAATATCTCTTTATCCCAAACTATCCTGAAATATAATCTGGAAAAGACTGTGAGTGGTACGATCACTGACCTAAGTAATAACGAGCCTATTCCCGGAGTCAATGTCTTAATAAAAGGAAGCTCGACCGGAACCGTGAGCGGAATAGATGGTACTTATCGGCTAGAAGTACCCGATAACAATGCTGTACTTGTTTTTTCTTCGGTTGGTTATTTGAGTGAAGAAGTTGCAGTAGGTAACCAGACGGTTATTGACAAGCAGCTGAGTCCCGATCTTCAGCAGTTAGATGAGATTGTAGTAGTAGGATACGGTACGCAGGAGAAATCTAAGCTGGTGGGGTCAGTATCTCAGGTAAATAGCCAGGCAGTGAATGATCGTCCGGTTCCCCAATTACGCCAAGCACTTACCGGACAAATGGCGGGAGTTACTATCACCCAGAACTCAGGCCAGCCGGGTAATCAGGGCGGAGCCATCCAAATTCGCGGAGTAAGCTCTGTTAACTCCTCTAATGCACCGCTCATCTTAGTGGACGGTATTCCTACATCATCTTTTAATGATATTGATCCGAATGTGGTTGAAAATATATCGGTACTGAAAGATGCATCATCAGCCGCTATTTACGGGGCACGAGCCGCCAACGGAGTTATACTGGTGACGACAAAGACAGCCAACTCGGATCAGTTGCAGGTTACCTACAACGGCTACGCTGGTATACAAGTGCCCACCGAGTATCCTGAGTACGTAAATTCTTGGGAATATGCCGAACTACTTAATGAGTCTAATGCCAATGATGATTTGCCTCCGGCGTACTCAGCCGAGGAAATAGAGCTTTTTCGCAATGGCAACGATCCGGATAATTATCCTAACAGCGACTTCATTGGCCGGGTACTAAAGCGACAGGCCGCGCAGACGGGGCACAACATTACTATCTCTAATGGAGTAGGTTCGTCAAACTATTTGCTATCCGTTGGCTATCTTTACCAGAACGGAATTATCGACGAGAATAATTACAACCGCTATAATGTTCGTCTTAATGTAGTTTCAGAAATATCGGATAAGCTTAAACTTACTTCTCGTCTGGCAGGTGTTCAAGTATACGATGAACAACCTTCAGGACCTGCTACACTTGGAAATGCCAATAGTATGTTGGGGATTATCGGACAAGCGGTTCGCTACCCATCCATTTACCCCATCCAGCTTTCTAATGGCGATTGGGGTGGCGGATTTGAGCAAAGTGGAACCCCTGCGTCTTTTCTAGCCAGCGAATCTTTCTATAAGCAGCGGAGTACCGATCTGTTCCTGAATATGCAGTTGGACTGGGATATTTTGCCCGACCTGCAATTCTCACTTATTGGTGGCTACACCTACTTTAATAATCAGTGGGAGCGATTTTCAGCCTCTCAGCAAATCACTCCTACCAATATTCTTGGACCCGCAGATTTGAGAACCAATACCGCAGGGCGGTACTACCGGACATTGCAACAATTGCTGACGTATAATAAAATATTAGGCGACCATGAGTTCTCACTACTGGTAGGGCATACCTATGAAACCGAACTCTTTGAAGAAAGCTCGGCTTTTCGGCAGGGGTTTCCTAATAACGATATTACGGTATTGGATGTAGGCTCAGCCGAAGGAATGCAAAACAGTGGGCGAGCGGAAGAGTGGGCGCTAGATTCTTATCTAGCCCGATTACGCTACAGCTATCAGAATAAATATCTGATAGAAGGTGTGATACGACACGACGGGTCTTCCCGTTTTCCTCCTGCTCAGAAGTACGCCACTTTCCCTTCGGTAGCGGTAGGTTGGCGCATTTCCCGAGAGAATTTCTTGAGAAATGCCGAAAGCTGGCTGAACGAACTCAAGCTGAAAGCCTCATGGGGTAGATTGGGTAATCAGACCGTAAATCGTGATAACGGTGGTGTGTATCCTTATCAAAATATACTACAAGCTGACTTCAACTATCCTTTTGGTAATAGTATTAATACCGGAGTAGCATTAGAAAATATTACCGATAGTAATCTTACTTGGGAAACTACCGAATCGCTAGACATTGGGATAGAAAGTAGCTTCCTTAATAACTCAGTCAATTTTAGTGCTACCTACTTTAATCGGGAAACCTTCAATATTTTACTTTCGCCCGGTAGTAGTGTATCTAGCACACTTGGCTTTGGGGTAGGTGTGCAGAACTCCGGCCGACTACAGAACGAGGGGTTTGAATTTACACTGGGTTATCAGGGTAATCAAGGTGATTTCACGTATAGTATTTCCTCTAACCTAACTATTTTAAACAATCAAATGCTGGATTTGGGAGTAGGGAATATAAAGCAACCCAATGGCCTGATTGGCAATGGTAGTGATCTTTTTATTGGCGAACCACTTGACTTGTACTACGGATTAGTAGCCGACGGACTGTTTATAGACCAAGCTGATATTGACGGTTACGCGGATCAATCGGCAATTAATACCACTCCCAAGCCGGGTGATATTCGCTACAAAGATATTAATGGGCCAGATGGCGTGCCAGATGGGCAAGTGGATGCTACCTATGATCGTAACGTATTAGGAAGCCAGATTCCCAAGTATAATTATGGCGTTACTTTAGGGGCAGGGTACAAAGGCTTCAATCTGAGTGTTTTACTTCAGGGAGCTGCACAAGTTAACGGTCGCCTCGATAATGCAGCGGGCTACGCATTCTTGAATCAGGGTGGTATTCAGCGGTGGCAAGCCGAAGAACGCTGGCGTCCTGATAATCCGAGCCGAAATGCTGGCTACCCTCGATTAGAAACAATTCCTAACGGTGGTACGCCAAATTCATTGCTCTCTTCTTTTTGGGTATTGAACGCTTCGTACCTAAAAGTCCGAAATGTGCAGTTGTCTTATAGTTTACCAACCTCCATACTGGAGAACGTTAAGCTTCAGGCTTTACAAATCCGATTCAGTGGAGAGAATCTGCTGAATTTTCACAACTACCGGGATGGGTGGGACCCTGAGCTTAATACCTCTCTAAACTATTACCCCATCTTACGAAACTACACTGTAGGTATCAAAGCAACTTTTTAAAATAACCTCAAGATGAATTATATAGCTAATTTCACATTCAAAAGATTACTGCCCGGATTAATGGTTGGGGTAATACTGTCTTCCTGTGCTGACGAACTGGATTTACAACCATTAGACTCCTTCTCTAGTGAAACTTTCTGGACTAGCGAATCTAACGCACTACTGGCGCTTACCGGAGTGTACCGAGGAAATATTCGGCAAAATGGTGTATCCGCTGCTCCTACCGACTGGTGGAGCTACGCTGGCTTAATTTTTCTGGATATGGCTACTGACAATGCCTACGATAGAAGGGGTGACAACGCTCCCTTCACTCGGTTGAGCAATGGACAAATGAATGCCAACAACGTGAATCTACTAAGTCAGTATTGGCAGCGGAGCTATCAGAAAACTGCTAGAAGTAACTATTTTCTAGAGAACGTAGACCAAACTCCAGCCGCCGCTGAGGTGCTGGAACGGATGAAGGCAGAAGCTCGCTTCATACGGGCCGTACAGTACTTCTATATGTCGCAGCATTTTGGCAGTATTCCTCTTGTGACTAACACTTTAACCATTGACGAAGCTAATACACTAAGTAGAGACCCCAAAGATGAGGTAGTACAATTTGTAATTGATGAGTTCTCGACTATTGTAGATGCATTACCCTTAGCATCTTCTCTACCCTCCGGCGAGTTTGGTCGAGCTACCCAGCAAGCTGCTTTGGCGTACCTAGGACGAGCCCAATTAGGCGACCAGCGGTTCAGTGATGCTGCCATTACCTATAAAAAAATTATTGATATGGGTGATCATAGTATTGATCCTGACTACGAAAGCTTATTTAATGGTACTAATGAAACGAGCTCTGAGATTGTGTTTTCTGTGATCTTCATAGCTGACCTAGCCAGTAACGGAATTCTTCAACATGCTTATCCGGCAGTGCGAGGCGGTTGGCATATTGTTAATCCTTTGGGCAGTTTGGTAGAATCATTTGAGTTTGACGATGGCACTCCTTTCTCCTTTGAAGACCCTCGTTATAATCCGGATAATCCTCAGGAAAATCGTGATCCACGATTAGACTATACCGTACTGGTAAATGGAGAAGACTTTGGCGGCACTGCCTACGTCACTCACCCTGATTCAGTCAATTCTATCGATCAGTTAACTACGACGCGACAGGCAACTCGCACCGGGTTCGGTATTAAAAAGTTTATGCTGGAAAGCTTTGCGGGGAATTTACGAAACTCAGGCATAGACCTACCATTAATCCGTTATGCTGAAGTTTTATTGAGTTATTTAGAGGCTAAGTTAGAAGCAGGTGATGCCATTGACCAGTCTTTACTCGACGCTACGATCAATCAGGTACGGGGGCGAGCCAGCGTTAATATGCCGCCTATTACCGAGACTAATCCGAGTGTACTACGACCCATTTTACGAAGAGAACGCAGAAACGAACTGGCACTGGAAGGTATTCGATATTGGGACTTAATTCGCTGGCGTACTGCCCATGAAGTATTACAAGGTAATTTTTACGGAGATGCATTTCCTAATGCGGTGAACCTGCGACAGGATAGCAATGAAGCAGACCCTTATAATCGGTGGTTTGTTACAAAAAAGGCTTTTCGTGAAGATGCGGACTATCAGTGGCCCATTCCACAAAGTGAGATTAATATTAATCCTGGACTAGCGAATTAATAAATTGTCAGATAAAAGGTGACACAGAGTTACTTACACTCTGTGTCACTTCCTACTTAATAAAAAGCCTACCCCTTACGAAATTCTACTCATGTGATGTAAGCTGATTTTTGTGATCTTGCATGGTAGTAACCAATCCATCGATGTACTCAATTGACTCCGTAGTAGATTTCCGGATCTCGTCTACAAACTGGGTAATTTCAATTTCGCTTATTGAATCCTGATCCAAGGCTTCTTTCAACCCAGTGAGATGTGTATGCAGCTTCTGATTTCCTACCATTTTGATAGAGGGTAACAGCTTATGCGTAAGACGTCGTAACTCATAAACATCCTTTTGATTAGCTGACTTAGCAACCTGCTCCGTCAGCAATTGGAAACTTCGTCGCAGTGAGTCCAGTAGATTGGTAACGAATTTAACATCATCATTATACTGGTCAATGAGTAGGTGCAATTGCATCATATCGTCCTCTTCTTCGGAAGGAATGAAAGGTACTTCGTCCGAAGAGATTAGCCCCATATTAAGCGCAATCTTGTAGTGCAGTTCATCAGGGTTAAACGGTTTAGATAGATAATCGCTCATACCGCACTCAATAACGCGATCTTTCACGCCCTGCACTACGTCAGCGGTAAGCGCGATAATAGGTAGATCTTTATAATCACTGCCTAAATTCCTGATAGCCGAAGCCGCATCACAACCGCTCATAACAGGCATCTGCAAATCCATCAATATAATATCAAATGTATCTTGTTGTACTTTCTCTACCGCCTGCCGACCATGTTCAGCAGTAGCTACCTGAATACCTACCTTCTGCAAGAAGCTCGTTGCAACCATTCGGTTCGAGGGGTTATCTTCTACTAGTAAGAGGTTAATTCCTTTGAGCTTTTCAGTATCAATTCTCTGCCTTGCTTGCTTCGATTCTTTCGTAATTTTAGCACTATGTTCGTAGGTAAGTATGAAACTAAAACTACTTCCCAGACCTTCCTTACTTCTTACTGATAGTTCGCCCCCTTGTATATTGACTAAGCGCTTGCAAATAGTTAATCCGAGGCCGGTTCCACCAAACTTACGGGTAGTATCGTTTGAGGCTTGCGTGTAATCTTGAAAAATAGATTTGAGCTGATCTGGCGGAATTCCAATACCGGTGTCTCGCACGTCAAACTTAATCTTGCACTGATCTTTGTTCTTACTGAGTAATTCAGTGTGAACTGAAACGAAGCCTCGTTCAGTGAATTTAATTGCATTCCCAACTAAGTTATTGAGAATCTGGGTAAGTCGTACTTCGTCACCGAGTACATATTCAGGAATAGCATCATCCCAATCGGAACGAATACTAATATTTTTCTCTTCAGCCCTAAATTTGAAAGCCTTGATAATACCTTCGGATACTTCACGGGGGCTGAAATTAATTTTCTCTAACTTTATTTTCCCAGCATCAATTTTTGCAAAATCAAGAATATCGTTGATAATCACCAGAAGGTGGTTCGCCGAGAATTGTAGGCTTTTCATATATTCTACCTGATCCTCTCTAGGGCTTTCATCCATTAATAGACGTGTCATGTTGATTACCACATTTAGCGGAGTCCGAATTTCGTGACTCATGGTAGAGAGGAAGTCTTGTTTGGCTAATGCCGCCCGCTCAGCCTTTTCTTTGTCGCGCCGTAATCTACTTGCTATTCTAACTTGGTCGGTCATATCGAAGCAGACTAACGAGTAACCTACCGATTCTCCCCTATCATTAGTCAGAGCCGCAGCACTGACGTGAACGGGAAACGTATTACCATTACTGTGTCGCATAGTAATCTCGCCTTCCCAGTGCTCTTTCTCAGTAAAGTCCTGATAACGAGACTCGTTTCTAAGCTGCCCATTTTTGGGTAATAATAGCTCTGAAGTTCTTTTTCCTAAAGCCTCTTCTTTTGTCCAGCCAAATAAACGTTCTGCGTACTGGTTCCAGTAGACGATTTTGCGGTTAGCATCGGCGGCAATAATACTACTGTCTAGTTGGTCTAGCATTGAAGCCTGAAAGGTAACCTGCTCTTGCGCTCTTTGGCGATCACGTGCTTCACATTTGAGCTGTAACAATGTGTTTTCTAAATCCTTAGTACGGTTATTTATCGTTACTTCGAGATTGTCTTTATGCAACTGAAGTTCTCGTTCGGCTCGCTCTCTTTCTTCAACTTGCTTTTGTAGCTCGTTATTAGCTTGCCTTAGACTAGAAGTGGACAGATTTCTCAGTAACCTAGGAAGAAAGGGCCAAATAGCAATAGCGGCAGCTACTGAGATAATCGCGTTTGATACTTTCTGCCAGCCTGACACTTGGTACGCGGGCTGCCAGATAGTATACATTTCCATAATATGCGTAACCCCACAGGACAAGATAAACGCGATGAATAGCCAAAATTCAGGCTTAACTTTCTGGATACTCTTACGCTTTTTTATGAATAGAAGAGTAGCGAACGGAATTGCGAAATATGAAGCCACCGCCATTCCGTCTGATAGCCAGAAGAGCATCTCGGACTGCCATAAATGGCTATAGCCATGGGACATAACCACCTCAATATTTGGCCATACTTTTAAGGTAGTTTTAATCGTATTTATCATGTTTGATGACATATTTTTTCTTAAGCCTGTTTAACGCTCTAATAATTGAATCGATAAAATAGCGCATATTACCCTTATGTTAGAAATAGTGGTAATACGCATAGTATTGAGGGTTTTAGTTGCTATTTCTTGTCAGATAAACTGAATATCTTACGTAGTTTAATTTGATTGCGTAGTCTATTTTTTATACTCGATGGTGCTAACTAGTAGTAATTTGGCGTGTGTTGATTCATATAAGATTAACATATTTTTTTAGTAAATGAGCAATTGTATATCACATACACCCTTCTTTTAATATATATGTTAAACTACAGAACGAGAGACAAAGAAAGATGAGAAAATTATTCGTTTTATTACATAGTAATGAAATGGCAAAAACTAAAAAGCCATTATTAGGAAAGGGTACATCTGATGAGATAAGAAATATGGGAAATGGTAATTTTTTTAAGATGTTGTATAATAATTCATATTTATATCTCATCTATTTATAATGAGTAAGGAAATATTAGTTGAATTATGGAAAAAGCTTTAGGAAATGAGCCGGCTAATAACAAAAAAAAGCCCCAAATGGGGCTTTTTTAAAACAGAAAGGAGGCTGAGCTATTGTTTGTCTTTATCGTCTACCTCTTCGTATTCCACGTCAGATACATCAGCATCGCCAGTATCGTCAGCGCTAGCTTG
>CAKZPJ010000253.1 GCA_937138955.1 uncultured Flammeovirgaceae bacterium
TTGGGTCCCTCTACATAAAGGGACGGAATTATCGGTAGGAACGGGTTATTAAACTGATTATCAACTACTTATAAGAGCAGCCTTTCAGATTGAAAAACTCAAAATTCTCGGTAGATCAAATTGACTCTCCTTTTCTTGCATATTTTTGCTTAAGAAATCGTATTCCCCTTGCATATTGATGTGTTGCCAACTGACAATAGAACTGCTGCGCACCGTTGCCATAAAGTCACTAATTTCTACCAAATCGTCCATCCTGATCAGTTTCTGGTTTAAGTACAGATAATTCCATAGCACGATCGCATTTTGAATCAATTGCTTGCAACCGGCAACTACTTCCTGCTCCTCCTTAGTTTCTGCACTAAATTCCTGATTGTCGGCGAAGAATATAGCTTTAGAAAACCGGTGAATCAATTCTACAATGTTAAGCTGCCGCTCGATAGCTTGCCTTAACTCTACATCGTCCATATACCGCAGCAGGAACTGTGTTTTGATCAGTCGGCCGTATTCTTTGAGTGCTTGGTAAAGCGGATGCTGAAGGGAGTAAGAACTGAGCCGTTTAAAGATCTGCGAGGCTGTTGTTTCCCGTAGGGCAATCGTAGCAATTAATCGTAGAATGTTATCCCATTGCGACAGTATCATTTCTTGGTTAATCATCCGGTCCGGAAAAATGTGAAACCCTTGCGCTTGGTATACACTTCGGGCTACCGGACTGTAGAGCACTGACTTCTTGAAGCCTTTGATACGAGGGGCGAAGGTATACCCGAGTAGATGAGACACCCCGAACACTATCTCGCTAAAGCCGTGCGTATCGGTAGAGTGGATAGTGCTTCTGACTACTTCGTTGTGCAATAGTCCATCAATGACATAGGCCGCTTCCCGTTCTGAGGAACTGATCACCGTAGAATGAAAAGTGGCACTGCGATCATCGGCAAAGCTGTAAACGGAAACCCCTCTACCGCTGCCAAAGTACTTAAAGGAATAATTAGCGTTGAGCGAGTGACCATGCATACCGAACTTCTGTCCGTCGCTAGCAGTATGTATCTCATTCTCTTTCTTCCTGAAGATATCCGACAGTGGAACCTGATCAATCATTTCTACAAGCCGTTGATTCGCGGTCTGGATATTCTCAACAGTGAAATACCAGTTGGCTACGTTCTCTAGCTGATTAGCCGATATCCCTTTAGAAATACGGGCGACCTTACGAATGCCCACGTTGCAACCGTAGCCGATAATGGCCGCAATGAATAATTCAGGGGAAGGTCGCTGCTTTTTGTACTTGAGATTATAATGCTGGAAGCAGTCCAGGTAGCCTACTGTTTGGTGCACCTCGTAGAGCACTTCTAGCACTGAAATATATCGCCGATCAGCAAACAGGCTGGATAGTGAATCTGTATCAATCTTTTCTACGGGTGGGGTGTGTAAAACAATGGACTGATGGGAGGGTGGTTTTCCCTGAGTAAACCGGAGGCAGGCATTCTGCTCTTGCTTAATATGTAGGTTCGTACTTTGAAATTGTTCGTGCAACTGCTGATAAATTTGTTCTAGCCATACTTTGCTATCAGCAGCCTCACTTAGATCGCTTTGAGTGAGTAGTTGCTCGTGGTTGTTGTTCCAGTTGTCGGCCAATAAGAAGTAGTCATCAACAGCCCGATGACGGTAGGAATACGAAGCATTTAAACGACCGGCTTTGATGCTCTGGGCGATATGAAAGAAAAGCAGCATTTTGTAGAGCGCCGGGCGGAAACTTCCCTCTTCGGTGTGAAGATACCTTCGTTCATCTTCATCTAGAAAAGCTACCGGTGCACGGATACCAATTTTGCCCTGCTTAGATGCAAAGTATTGCCAAGCCTCAAAGATTAGTGGATCGGACGATGGTTGATCAAAGACGATAATCTGGAGCAACCGTCCTACCCGGTTGTTGAGCTTACGAAAGTTACCCTCAACAATATCGTAATACTCTCGCTGTTGGGTGACCGGGCTGATTTCTTTTTCCAAAGCCTCGGCATCTTGATCTGTCTTTAGATCGTCATCCTGCTGTGCTTCTGCATCCACGAGTTGCTGTAGTAATATTATCTTTTCATCACCAGCCAATTCTTCGGACTGAATAATCTTCTTGGCTTCTTCCCAGCGTTCTTTGTAACGGCGACGAGATTGGGTAACACTTCGGATCGCCCGGTTCTTGGCCCTACGAGAGGTAAAGTAACGCTCCTTCTGTTCTTTTTCTGCTTGGTTCAGGCTGGTTTGCACTGAAGATTTGATTACTTCAATGAGACTATCTTGGTAGGTATAAAACTGAAAGTGAATGAAGGAGAGAAGGTGTAGGTACTGCATGTAAGGATCACTAATCTGCTGAAGCTGAAACGCAGTCGCCCTTATCGTCCACTGCGCATGGTAATGGATGACATCTTGGCTAACGACCCCTTCCGGAAACCGAAGCCGCTCTACCATCGGAAGTGACCAGAAAAATAACTCCTTTATATAGATGAAACCTTCCAAACTGGCACGAACACGGGAGGGCTGCAAGTTCTGATTGATTCGTTTTAGCATACTGATTTGATAGATGCGCGAGGTTTCCGAAGACATATCTTCCAGTAACTCATCTAGCAAAGCTGTATCCTCTTCCCACAGGTTTTCGCGTAAACTATCTCGCAATCGGTCTTCAAAGTTCCGAAAGGCATACGTAATCGCATTGATTAAAAAGTGAGCAGTGGGAAGGACAATACGGTGAGCTTTGAGAGAACGAATCATCTGGTAGAAAATCTGTTTAGGCCGTAAGCGTTTGGCCACCAGTCGCAGTAGTTCATAGTCAAATTCGCTCTTCCTACTTTCAAAACTATGGTAACCCAACTTGTCCAAGATGACAGAACGATGTTGGTAGACCACGGCACTTGGGTAGTTAGCTCGGAAGGCTTCTACGGTGACGGATATATCCAGGTGTCGGATGATGAACTGGATGTCCTCATCTTGAAATCGATCCACTGAGAAAAATCGAGCTGTATAGCGGAAGTAACCCCATTGCAGAAGAAAGCCAACCTGAGTCCAGGGTTTGCGGAGGGGCTTCAACAGTTCGCTCATCGCCCCGGAAACATAGAAGTACTTTTTCCGCTGCACTGAGTTAAACACCGGTGGCTGGTCGAAGCGGTTGGCTTCAGCATCAGAAAGGACATAAAGGCGGGGCATATTGGTGGAAGAAAAGGAGCGTTTATAGTAACTATTAATTGACTATATTAATATACTATTTAATTTATCAAAGACTGTGTTTTTTAACTACTATATTGGGTTTTTATTAACAGTAACGATTTTACATCATGATTTACGCCTATCTTAGAGTGAGTTCCGATAAGCAATCCGTAGAAAACCAACGCTATGAAATCCTCAAATATGCTGATGCTAAAAAGCTTTCTATTGATACCTGGATTGAAGAGACTGTCAGTGGCACCAAAAAGTAGAGCAAAGAAAGTTGGGTCCTTACTTGAACAGGATGCAAGCTGCCGACTTACTGATCGTCTCGGAGCTTTCCCGTCTAGGCCGTAACCTTATGGAAGTCATGAGTATCCTGCATACTTGTATGGAGAAAGAAATCAAAGTTTTTACAGTGAAAGAGAAATATGAGCTGGGCAATAACATCAATTCTAAAGTGCTGGCTTTTGCCTTTAGTCTATCAGCAGATATTGAAAGGCAACTCATAAGCCAACGTACCAAAGAGGCTTTGGCAAGGAAAAAGAGTGAAGGTAAAAAGCTGGGACGTCCCAAAGGTAGTCTCTCAAAAGAAACCAAACTTTCTGGTAAAGAGCAGCAAATAATAGAGCTCCTGGATAAAAAGGTAAGCTATAGTGCCATTGGTAGGATTATGGGAGTCAATAGGCTCACTGTGTCACAATTTGTGAAGTCCAGAGGACTCAACAAGTTGACAGAGAAGTAAAGGGTGTTATCTCTGTGCTACCGATAATTCCGTCCCTTTATGTAGAGGGACCCA
>CAKZPJ010000254.1 GCA_937138955.1 uncultured Flammeovirgaceae bacterium
TGAACATTTCTTAGGTTTGCTTTCATCGTTTTCCAATTTTAATGGTCAACCGATTTTTAGCCTAGCCCAATCTTAATTGTTCAATCCACCCATCTTCCCTGATTTCTACCATCCTTTCCCCGATTTTGTCGCGATCTTGACTCGATTTGCTGCGTTAGTATGAATAGTTGAAAACAATAAACCAGACAGAATCATGAAAACAATATTGCATAAAGCTGAAACTCGAGGAAATGCCAACCACGGATGGTTAAACAGTCATCATACCTTTAGCTTCGCTCGTTACCATAATCCCGAGCGAGTACACTTTGGCGTACTGCGGGTACTGAACGACGATGTAGTGCAGGGCGGAATGGGCTTCGGAACGCATCCGCACGACAATATGGAGATTATCTCTATTCCGCTAGAAGGTGCTTTGGAACATAAAGACAGTATGGGTAGCAAAACGGTGATTCACCAGAACGATGTGCAGATTATGAGTGCGGGAACCGGCGTTTCTCACTCGGAGTATAACCACAGTAAAGAGAAGCCCGTGAATTTCTTACAGATTTGGGTATTTCCTAAGGAGAAAAACATTGAGCCTCGCTACGACCAGATTACCTTCAATCCCGAAGAGCGGGTAAACTGCTGGCAGCGGGTAGTATCTCCTACCGAAGAAGGTGCAGTTTGGATTAATCAAGATGCTTACTTCTCATTAGGGAATTTGACCAAAAGCACCACACTGGATTACGAAGTGGCTCAACCTGGCAACGGAGTGTACGTCTTCGTGCTAAAGGGCAACGTTACCGTAGGCGATCAAGCATTGAACCAACGCGATGGTTTGGGAGTGTGGAGTACCGATAAAATCACTTTCCAAGCCGATAGTGATGCGGAAGTACTACTCATGGATATTCCGATGTCGGTTAACTAATTTTGATCCTTCAAACATTGGAAGTTTCTAAAACTACGGATGTCTACTGAACAACTATCAACTATGACTATTAACCACCACAACCTGCCTGACCTACCACTAGAAGCTTGGGAAGAAAGCAAAATGACGTTGCATCTGTACTTACAGATTGTGGGAAAGATTCGGCTGAAGCTGACTCCTCGCAAAAATCACTGGTGGTACATTACGTTATACGTGAGTTCAAAAGGCTTAACTACTGGAAGCATTCCTTATGAGCGTGGGGTTTTTGAAATCATTTTCAACTTTCTGAAGCATCAACTAGAAGTGAGCAGCAGTGAAGGGAAAGAAGTCACTATTCCACTGTACGATGGGTTAAGCGTAGCTGAGTTTTATCAACAAACCCAAAACGCACTAGAAAAACTAGGAATCCAAGTATCTATTGTTGATTGTCCCTTTGATATATTAATCGAAGAACCCTTTGGTCAACTTACGGAGCAGAAGGCATATAATGCTAAATACATCCAACGGTTCTGGCGACTACTAATCTGGGTAGATGATGTTTTCAAAGAGTTTAGCGGAAGGTTTTATGGAAAAAGCTGTCCGGTGCATTTGTACTGGCATCATATGGATTTAGCCGTAACCCGCTTCTCAGGAGAAGAAGGACCCAACTTAGATCCTAATATGCGCTTGTCAGATAAAGATGCTTACTCGCACGAGGCAATCAGCTTTGGCTTTTGGGCGGGTGACGATACGGTAAGAGAACCGGCCTTCTATTCCTACACCTACCCCTCGCCTGATGGAATTGATGAGCAACCTCTTCAGCCTAAGAGTGCTCAGTGGGTAGACAGCAACGGTAGTCCGCAGGCTTTCCTAACTTATGATAGTCTGCGGAAAGAAGAAGACCCTCGTAGGGCTCTTTTAAATTTTATGGAGAGTGCCTATCAGGCAGGAGCCAAGTTAGCAGGCTGGAATATTGAAAAGCTGACCGTCCCGCCTTTGGATGACTTGTAGAGAAAGAAAATGACTTGTCCCGTACAAATCGGCGAACAAGAACCGGACTTGCTCGTTAAGTATAACTAACCAGTAATTTAATTTTTAAACTTTAAACCAACCATAAACATGGCTTTTAACTTACCTGATCTACCGTACGGATTTGACGCTTTAGAACCCAGTATAGATTCTAAGACAATGCAAATTCACCACGACAAACACCACGGTGGGTACGTAACAAAACTCAATAACGCAATTGACGGAACGCCTCAAGCGGATATGTCTTTAGAAGATTTGATGAAAGGAGTAGGTGGCTACTCAACGGCCGTTCGTAATAATGGTGGCGGTCACTACAATCACTCACTATTTTGGACGATCCTTTCTCCCAACGGAGGTGGTTCACCTAGTGGCGATTTAGCTTCGGCCATTGACTCGGCTTTTGGTTCACTTGATTCTTTTAAAGAAGAATTTGCTCAAGCAGCGGCGACCCGTTTTGGTTCTGGCTGGGCGTGGTTAATCGTAGATGGCAGTGGCTCACTAAAAGTAACATCTACTCCCAACCAGGATAATCCGATGATGGATATTGCTGAAACCAAAGGAACACCCATTCTGGGACTAGACGTCTGGGAGCACGCTTACTATCTCAACTATCAGAACAAGCGCCCTGACTATATCAGTGCCTTCTGGAATGTAGTAAACTGGGATGAAGTAGGCAAACGTTATGCTGATGCTAAAGGTTAGTAGCTTCTAAACTTATTTGATAAAAAGCTTTCCTTATTCGTGGGGAAAGCTTTTTTTGTGACCATGACAACCATTCTCACCTCGCAAAACCTTCAGACCGAAGACGCTCAAGTTATCACTGAGCTATACTACCAGTTAAACCCCAACCGACCTTCGTTAAACTTAGCTGAAGCTCTGGACAGCAGTGTGACCTACGTGTTTGTATACCGATATCGGAAGCAAATTGTAGGTATGGCTACGCTAGGCTGCTACCGCAAACTATTCAGTTATCAAGGGTGGGTTGAAGATGTGGTAGTAGACGAAGCTCACCGAGGAAAGGGGATTGGTAAGCAGTTAGCGCAAGCTATTCTGGACAAAGCAAAATCATTGCAGTTAGATAAAGTATTCTTGTATACCGAAGACGAAAAGCAAGCCGCCATTCATTTGTACGAACAGCTTGGCTTTACCCAACGAGATAGTCGTTTGTACTTTCTAAATCTCTAACTTCCCTTTTTGATAAAAGAGTGCCTTAATTATAAAATGCTATTTCCCTCATGGCGTCTATCTTAGTACACCCACTGTATAATGCCTAACGTAATCAAAAGCAGTACCACAATAGAGATAATGTTGAGAAAGAAACCAGCCTTCACCATGTCAGCAATACGAATATAACCGCTAGAAAATACGATGGCGTTGGGTGGAGTGGAAATGGGCATCATAAAGGCACAGCTGGAGGCAATGGTAACCGGAGCTACTAACAGCATAGGTTCTATACCTAAACTATCGGCAATACCTAACACTACCGGAGCAAAAATGACAATCAGTGCTACGTTGCTCATAATCTCAGTGATAAAGAGTGAGAATCCAGTCAGAGCTAAAATCAAGATGGGTAAACTCAATGTGCCTTCTCCGGCTAAACGTTCACCGACTAGCTGAACAATCCCGGTCATCTCCATTCCTTTGGCCAAACAAAGCCCCCCGCCAAAAAGCAGCAGAATTCCCCAAGGAAGACGTTCGGTGGTTTTCCAGTCCAGCACGTACTCTTGGTTTCGTAAACTAACGGGTACCACAAACATAAGCAAACCGCCACCCATTGCCACAATGGTATTGTTCAGATACTTGTCACCTAGCCAACCATTGATGGTAGTCTGAAAAATCCAGCAACCGGCGGTTAAGGTAAAAATGACGGCCACTAATTTTTCGGCTTTTGACATAGTGCCCAACTCCCGTAGCTTTTCAGCGATAATATTGCCTGACCCGGCTAATCCTTTCAGCCGATGACGAAACAGCACCTGGGTGATCATTAGATAAGTGATGGTTAGTAAAGTTATACAAACCGGAATGCCAACTAACAACCACTTTCCGAAAGCTATCTCTCT
>CAKZPJ010000255.1 GCA_937138955.1 uncultured Flammeovirgaceae bacterium
CCAAACACGGCTTCTACCTCTTGGGGTCTTTGGCTTCGGTGAAACAACCCTCTTTTTAAGGTAAGCCGTTCTTTAGCTTTTCTGCGGTAGGTATTGAGTGGGTGATTCACCTCAATGATACGGTTCCTGTACTTTTGTGACACATCCCTCTGAGCGGACAGCCTTGGCAGTTGCAAGCCTGATAGTAGGTGAGTTGCTGGATAAATCCATTCTTGGTCTTACGTTAACCTTCCCCCACCTTGGTCATGGCCTGACCCATCGGGCAATAATAGCAATTTTGTTGAGGATTATAGAAGAGGTTCTGTACGCGAAAAGGGTCTTGTTGCCACCGTCCGGCACTGAAGTTCGTAGATTCATTCCGGGTGCCGGCCACCGGGAATTAGTCCTGATGCCCTCTTTCTGGAAGCCTACGCGGCGCGGCCGTACCAATTATAATATTAAGTTCGGACTTATTAAAGGTCGCCGAGCGATCGCGATATAAGTCTTAACTTAGCGGCGACCTTATAGGTAAATATACTTTAGCCGTGAATGTCAACACGCTCTAGTAAAGCAGCGTTATTTTGAGTAACCGAATCGACTTGACTACCCCACCAATCTGCATTGGGTTGCCAACCTTCTTTTAAAAAGTCAGTGCGCTGTTGTTCTAAACGGGGTAGTAGCTCATTAACAATACGGTTTTGCTTTTCCTGCGCCAGTTGTTTATTATACTCAGGATCAGGCTGGGGCGTGTTGGCTTTTGTTTCGGCTAAGAATTGTTCCAATTGTTGACCCAATCGCTGGGCTTCTTCCAGCTCTTGTTCAATAATGTTAGTAGTCTCTGCCGGATCATCTTTCAGGTTGTACAATTCTCGTTGACCATCTTCCCAGTAGTGAATTAGTTTCCAATCGCCTAGGCGGATGATAGACGAAGGATCACCTCCCTGGTTGCCGTAGTGCGGATAGTGCCAGTAAAGAGCACGTTCAGCAATAGTGTCTCCTTGCATAAGAGAAAGCAGACTCACGCCGTCGGTATGTTCATTGGGTTTTAACTTCAAACCGACTAAGTCCAGCAGCGTAGGGTAGAAATCCACCCCTGACACTGGTACGGCAACTTCTTTACTGGTAGGATTTATTCCAGGAGCGGCAATGAAGTAAGGTTCGCGAATGCCACCTTCCCACTGGTAGCCTTTACCGCCCCGCAGAGGCAAATTAGTAGTGGCGTAAGCATCCCCGGAAGCGACTCCGCCATTATCGGAAGTAAATACGATGATAGTGTTATCATCCAACCCCAGTTCTTCCAGCGTATTCAGTACCCGCCCCACAGCATCATCCATTGTTGAAACCAGTCCAGCGTACACCGGATTATCTTGCACCGTTCGGATTGGTAACCGTCGTTCCATGACAAACCCGTTATCAACAATACCCTGGGTTTCGGCCTTCTCTCGGTAGGTAGCCCATTTTTCCTGCGTGGTTTCTAACGGAGCATGAACAGCGTAGAACGATAAGAATGCGAAGAAGGAAGAATCCTTATGCGTTGTTAAAAAATCTACGGTTTCTTCCGCTAAGCGCAACGTCAAACTTTCACCGGGTTTTTGGTCTACTAATTTTGGGTTATTATGCGGGGCGAAAAAACCACCGGCCGGACTTCCTTTTTCCCAGCCTCCTTTATTAATGTCAAAGCCATGATCTTCGGGGTATGATCCTTCATTCCCGATATGCCATTTCCCGGAGAAGAAGGTAGTATAGCCCGCTTCTTTGAATGCTTCGGGTAGGGTAGTGTACTCGGCGGGTAGCTGATGGACGTATTCAGCCGGTAGTAATTTACTTTGACGGTTATGGTCTCGCCAGTCGGTTCCTGTCTTCGCACCAATCCAATCGGTAATGCCGTGGCGAGCCGGAAACTTACCCGTCATAATACTGGCTCGGGAGGGACTACAGACCTGACAGGCTGCGTAGCCTTGGGTAAATCGTACGCCCCTATTCGCAATACGGTCAATGTTTGGGGTTTCATAGAACTCGCTGCCGGTACAACTCAAGTCATGGTAACCTAAGTCATCCGCTAAAATGAATAGTACGTTAGGTCGACGGGTTTCTTCTGGTTCTTCAGTTGGCTGGCAGCCGATAGAAAGAACACCGATAGCAAGAATAATGAGTATTGGTTGCAAAGACATAGGCAGTTGTGGTTATTCTGCCTAAATTAGCTGTTTTCATCATTTATGCCAATTTGTAACGGATTGACTACTTACATTGGCATGAACATTTGAACGTCAGCATACCATGACTGAATACGTAGCTCCCTTTTTTATCGGACTTGGATTAGCTACCTCGGTAGGTTTTCGGATATTTCTACCGCTTCTGGCATTAAGTATAGCCAGCTACTTTGATATTATTCCTGTAGATAATTCTTTCGCTTGGATTGGTACATTTCCGGCGATGATTACTTTGGGAGCTGCCACTTTACTGGAAACATTGGCTTACTTTATTCCCTGGTTTGATAATCTGTTAGATACCATCGCTTTACCTACCGCAACTATCGCGGGAACGGCGGTGATGGCATCTACCCTTATTGAGTTAGATCCACTTTGGCAGTGGGCATTAGCGATTATTGCCGGAGGCGGAACGGCCGGACTCGTAAAAGGGGTAAGTGCTAATGCCCGTTTGGCTTCCACGGCTACGACGGGTGGCTTGGCTAATCCGATAGTGACCACAGTAGAAACTGCCGCCTCAGCAGGCTTATCGGCTCTTTCGGTCTTCTTGTGGCCGATAGCGGCTATTATCGTAATTGGATTATTAGTGCTGGTAGCTTTCTTTTTTAAGAAACTACGGCGATTATGGCAAAAACCATCAAACAAGGGTTCAGTAAATCCAGCTTCTGACTAGACTTTATAGCATCTAATTATCGTTGGGTAAAACGGATATTATAAGGTTATTGTAGATAGCGCAGCGAGTGTACATATGGCGAACCCCGACTCTACCAGACTCAATGGTAGGAAAAGTCGATGTATTCCAATAAAAGACTTTTTCAGTATCTTCAGCTGAGACCTGCATTACTAAATGATTCTCTTTCTTGATAATAGTTATATGATATTTAACGCCGGGCTGGAATAATCCGGTTTGAAAGTAGTCGGGCTGAATTGCAGTATCTTTGGAAAAGTTTCCGCCGGGCAATACGGGATAGCGACGGGCGCGGACATAATCATTGGCAGCATCTTCGTTGTCCATTCCAAAAGCAGCAAAGCTGATATGATAAGCATTCATATTCTTAAAATACTTTGACATGGTAGGAATAGTTCTTAGAGAATCCCAGGCTTGAATATCTTCTACAAAAGGTGGGGTGCCAATGCCAGTAGCTTGAATGTAAATAATGTTTACGAACCGAGATATGTCATCAGCGCGAGTATAGTCAAACTCAATCTTAATTGATCCACTAAAATTTTCTTTCGTCCAGAGAACTGCGTGAGATCCATTATCTCGAGCTATTGGTCCCGCGCAAAAAAGTGTACCCTTCGGAGTACTTTTAATCTCAGCTCGATAGCCATCTACCGTCCAATGCTCCTGCCAGCTTGAGCCAGTAAAAGAGGATACTTGTGCGCCCCAAGGAAGCCTATTTAATTCCTCAAATAACTTGACAGTCGAGTCGGTGGCTTGAGAATAACTGGATGAACAATAGACAAAAAAGCAGCAAGTGATTAAAAAGTATTTCATACTGATCAGTCAGATATAGAGAATACGAGTGATTGTTTACGGAGCTTCTTCGCTCAATTGACTAATAGGAGTGAATAGTAGCTTACGAAATTCCACCTCTGAACCTTCGGCTTGAACGGCAATCTGCCCTGATTGAGTAGTGCAGTTCGTACCGTAGTTTACTAAATCATCATTCACCCATACTTTGATTTTATCGCCCAGGCACTCAACCACCATACGGTTCCATTCGCCCAGGGGATTCTCAGAGTCATCGGTAAGATTAAGAATGCGACGACCTTTTCCTTCAGTGATACCCCAATCTTCTTGGGGCCCCCGCCGTCTTTCCATATCTGGAACTTGAATATCTTCTACAATGCACCAGAAGTCTCCGGCATTTTCGTGCATCATTTGCACTTCTAGTGATTTGGGGAACATTTCGTAGAGGGAGCGAGGAGTAGAGGCGTGAACCAATACTCCGCAGTTTCCGGGTTCTCCAGCAAAGCGATACTCAACTTCTAAGCGATAATTCTGATGAGTATCATCAGTAATCAAATGTCCTTGAGGAGTACCCAGGCTGACGAGCATCCCATCTCGCACAATAAAAGGATTTATGGCGCTATCGTCTTCATCCAGCTTCGGTACATCCACGTGCCAACCGTCTAGGTTTTTACCATTGAATAAAGAAATAGTCTGAGCCCAGGCGGTACTACCTGAGAGAAAGAGAATTAGAAATAATAGTTTTTCTGAGTGTAGCAAAACAATAGATGTTAGGTTAACGATCGTAAAATACTAAACAATTAATGAATAGGTTGCTGGTTTTATTGAGACGAAAATACGCTATTAACCAAGAGGGAGAGAATAAATAGGGAATTAAACTAAGTGAGAGCAGGATAGTTACATTAATAGCGATATGATTGCTACCTTTAGCTACACCAAAGAAAACTACTCATGGAAGAACTAAGCACCTATATTCAACCTTTTTTGATTGGCCTCGGTGTGGGGCTCATTCTATTATTGATTATCTACATTGGCGAGCGAACGAAGCGTAGTACACTGAAAAACGAGATAAAAACGTTGAAAAACCATTTGCAGAACAAAATGGAGATTGAAGCTGAGGCTACCGAAAACCGCCGAAAAGAGCTAGAGCGACTGAAAAAAGAAAATGAAAATCTTCGTATTACGAACCAATCATTAGCGCAGAAACCGGGTAGGAGAGAGGTGATGAATATGCACGTTTATCAGA
>CAKZPJ010000256.1 GCA_937138955.1 uncultured Flammeovirgaceae bacterium
CGTCACCGATTGAATATATTCTGAAAAATTAATACCCAACTCAGCTAATTGCGCTTCTACCTGCGGTCCAGCTAATCCTCCGGTTACTCCTACCAGAATGGGAGTACCTACAGCCCCAAAAGTAACCGGGGTACTTTGTACCATCATACCTAGCATAACTGCGCCTAATGCGGGAAAGCCTAAAGCAAGTAAGAGAGGAGCTGTAATTGCTGCCGGAGTTCCAAAACCTGCTGCGCCTTCAATGAAGGCACCGAATAGCCAGACAATAATTACTACCTGCACCCTACGATCAGGACTAATATCTAAGAACCCATTCCGAATGACAGTAATCGCTCCTGAGTACTTTAGGGTATTGAGGAGTAAAATAGCCCCAAAAATAATATACAAAATATCAAAGGTTATGAATAAACCCTGAATGGTGGAAGCTACTATATTAAGCAAAGACATGTCCCACCCGAAAAATGCAATGAGCACTGTCAGGACAAGTACCAGAGGCATCGTTTTCTGAGCAGGCCACCGCCACATAACAAGTAGCACCGCTGCTACCAGAATGGGGAGTACCGCTAAAAAGGCTTGAATAGTGAGAGCCATAGTCAGGTTGGTTGTAGAATCTCTAAAGTACAATTTCCTCACTCAAATAGAAACCTACTCTTCATCCGATAAGAACCGAGCAATAAAAAGTTACTCAAGATCTCGAGAACACCGTACCCTACAACCCTATATATATTGATTGGAAGGCGAAATATTCTCCTAACATCAAAAATCAAATTTTTATAATCTCAAAGTAATTCACACGCACTAAATATAGTGTCACAGATTCGTAATGAGCTAGTAGATAGTCCTTAGCAAAAGATAAAGCTGCAGTTTTTTCCGACTCATCGAGATGGGTGTGAAAGTTGATTGCAGTAACTTTATTCTCATCCAGCAATACTCGATCTAGCACTACTGAACGATTCAACTTAATAAGTAAGGGCCGCTGCACGAGTAACTGTTGGTGAGATTGATACCAATCAGCCACGCCTTCTTTCTGTAAAAAAGCGCGTGCTTGTTCCAGCAGGGTCATTCTTTCTCGAGTAGTTAGCCCGCGTTCAAAAGCGATTTTTTCTACCTGATTTTCCAGTTGATTACGTGATTGTAGTTGAACGAGTAGTTGCTGCATCAGCACTACGTTACTAACTACACCAACTTTAGTTGCAAAGAACCCTTGCGAAAGAGCACGGACACTTAATCGGTTTCTCCACCTCACCGAAGGGTGATCCGGTAATTCCAGACTCCGGCTTCCGCCCCGGATGAGTTCCATGGCCTGTTCTGTTTCCTGTCTTCTGTTTCCTGCTTCGTATAGTTGCCCCATTTCATCCCAGCCCGCTAGCGAATCAGGCTGCTCCAATTCGGGTAGGATGGTACGAAGCAAGTTCGCAACTCCATTCACTGGGAAACTACCGTTCTTTTTGGGCATAGGTCGGGCGAAGGCGTACAGTCCTTCTTCGGCTCGTGTGAATGCTACGTAAAGCAAATTCAGATGATCCATGTGAATCCGAATTTTTTCTTCGTAGTAATCTTGGCTAAAAACGGTTTGGGTAAGCTGAGAGGTATACTTCATTGGCACGAGGCCGGCATTAGCTAGGTTCTGATCTTGGGGATACGTCCAGAGAATATTGGTAGTGAATGATTGATGGTCGAGTGGCCAGTCACAAAACGGTAGAATTACGATTTTGAACTGTAAGCCTTTGGCTTTATGAATGGTCATTACCCGCATGGCATCGGTTTCTTCGGAAACCTGAGCCGAGTTATTAGCACCCCGATCATCCCACCAAACTAAAAAAGATCGTAAATCGCCCTGTTCGGTCAGCGAGTACTGAAGCACTGCATCCTGAAATGCTTGCAGATAGGCTTTCTCGTGGCACTGTCCCAAATCAAAAATCAGCACTAGATTTTCTACTAGCTCATAGATAGGCAGTTTGTTAAGGTACGTATGGTACGTTTCAAAATCAGAAGGTAACTGCTGGAAAAAGTCAGTCAGGTCATCTTCATCGCTGGGACTACTGAAGATTGGGTGCAGCTTATCGGAGCTAACTTGATTAGTAGTAATTAAATGGTACTTGTACAGTATGCTACTGCGGACAATTTCATCATGAGTATTATCCAGAAAGCGCATCAGCTCCACCAGCAGACAAACTGTTAGCGAAGAGGTTAGCATAAGCGATTCCGATGAGACTACTTCGTAGTTGTAGTCGGTTTGGGTTTTTCCCTCGTGTTTGTACTGCATAAACGTATCAACCACCGCCTGTCCATCTCGCTTATTCCGAACTAAAAAAGCAATATCGCGGGCAGCGTAACCCTCTGCCTGCAACTCTTCTACCATTCCTGGTAATCGGGACCTAACATGGTTACGCCAGTCGGTAGGTTCACCCTCCTCGTTGATACAATGGTCTTCTTCCAGTAATTCAATTCGTACGTGGCCGTGCCAATTCTCTGCTGGATTGTAAGTATCGGGAATCTGTTGGGCTACATCTTGGTACGCCTGCTGCAATACCGATGCCTGCTGAAGTAGCTGCTGCTGCAATTGCTCGTCCGCTAAATCGCCCATTAATTCGTCGGTAATGTAGTGAAACAGTTCTTCGGCGGCAGACTGAAACAAGGCATTATTAAACCCCAACACATTCTTTCGGCTGCGAAAGTTGTATTCGAGTTGGCGGATTTCAGTACGCCACTCTTGGATATCTTGCTGAATAGTATTCAACAGTAGCTGCCAGTCGCCCCCACGCCACCGATAAATAGATTGTTTCACATCGCCTACCACTAGGTTTCGGTTGCCAGCGTCTAGACTATTTTCTACCAACGGACGAAAGTTCATCCATTGTAACCCGGAAGTATCCTGAAATTCATCAATCAGAAAATGCTGGTAGTAGCTGCCAATTTTTTCGTAGATGAAGGGCGTATCATCCTTTCCGATAATATCTTTAAGAAAAGTGGGTGCATCCGATATGAGCATTAAATCATTTTCTCGCTTATACTGATCAATCTGCTCTTCTAAATGATGCAGAATGCCGTAGGTGTACATGAACCGCTGCATCTGCACTACCGAATGATACAACGCCCCGCCTTCTTCGTAGAAGTCTAGTGCTTCTTCTAGGTGCGGAAGTAAAGCGGCGGCAACGGACAAAAGTTGTTCTTTTCTGGGGTCGGTCTTCTTGACCCAGCTTTCTAAGTTTTCTCGAGCCAGCAGCACCCGCCTGGCGGGAGTAAATTGATCGCCAGCAACAATCTTCTCGAAATAACCAACGACTCCGCTTCGCCCGTAGCTAAAATCATTTACAGTTACCTGATGCTGTTTTAGTAAAGCCAGAGCTGCCTGACCAATCTCGGCCATCTGCTTTTCAAACGCTACTTGTAATTCGCGAAGCTGCTTTAGCAGATTTTCGGCGGTTTGCGGAGTTAAATTGTCTTGGGAGGCTAAGGCTTTTTCCCGATAGTTCTCTTTAAACAATTCCCGAGCAAGTTCTTTAATCTCTTTCCGAAAATCCCAACTACTACCCGACTCAACCTTCTCTTCGGCAAATCGAGTGAGCCAATGGCGGATACTACGGTTTTGCTTTTCTCCTACTGCTTCTAGTAACCGATCGATCACCTCGTCTAACACCTCATTTAAATCAAGCTCAATCGTAAAGCCTGCCTGTAATCCCATTTCTCGCGCAAACCCCCGGACTACTTTCTGGAAGAACGCATCAATCGTCATTACTGAAAAGTAGGAATAGCCGTGCAGTAAGTATTGTAAGGTTTGTTCCGCCTTGAGCGATAATTCTATCTCCGATAATGCCAGTTCTTGTGACAACTTCGTCCGTAACGGACTGTCATCGGCCTTGGCTACTTCGTGTAGGTACTGCAACACCCGGCCTTTCATTTCTTGGGTGGCCTTGTTAGTAAAAGTAACCGCCAGAATCGTTCGGTAGGCGTTGGGCTGGCGTAAGGCAAGCTTAAGGTACTCTAACGCCAGCGTATAGGTTTTACCTGAACCGGCGGAAGAGCGATAAATGATGAAGGGTTTTTCCACTATTCTACCAAACGTAAAGAATCACTATTTATCGCGATTAGATAGCCTATTTGGTTATCGACTAATTGAATCGGTGCAACTTCTTTTACTTCACCCCGAATGTACAAACCCGTTTGGTAAGGCATTGAGCTGATAAATCCGGTGGTATCGCCCTGCAATATTAGTCCATATCCCGCATCATTGCGAGGCGTCTCTACCTCAGAATTATACAAATTACCCGCCGTAATAAATTGCTGATTCAAGGTGGAGTCAGTTGGCAAAGCAGTTATGCTATTGATAGAAGAAAGTTGAGCTTGGTTGGGAAAGGAGTGCCAGAGCATCTCATTTTCAGTATTTTCTAACCAACCACTTGCAAAGGTATTAATCTGGTATTCTAACGCAGCCTCCAGTTGATCCTCCCCGTAGATATCTACTAAGTTGGCCTCAGCAAAGGCTTCATAAGTAGGGAAGCGATCCTTAATAATCGGCATCTGCTGTGATGAGCACTCTCGTCCTCGAACTGGTAACTGCTTGCCGTTCTTTTCGTAGCTAAGTACAATATCAGTACGCCCATTTTCATCGAAGTCACTGGCATAAATAGTAAATGGGTTTTTTTCGGAAGATTTATACTTGTAATTTAACCCTAAATTGCCCGCCATATAATCTTGGTCGCCGTCGCCGTCTACGTCGGTAGCGAACAAACTGTACCACCATCCGCGGGTACTTGCCAGATTCAACTCATCTGAAACCTCTCGAAAGTTACCTTCTTCATTTTTAAAAAAGCGGATATTCATCCATTCTCCGGCTACAATAAAATCTACTTGCCCGTCTTCATCGTAATCGTCCCAAAGGGCGGTAGTGACCAAACCTATGTCCTGCAAAAAGGGAGCTACTTCATTGGTTACATCACGGTAGCGCAGTTGCTGATCGGTTCCACCTTCGTTCTGAAGGATAAAACTAGAAGCCGGAAACGGGTAACGCCCCGGTAGCAATCGACCGCCTACAAATAGATCCAAGTCACCGTCACGGTCGTAATCGGCAGATTTCACCACCTGACCACTTACCGAGACATCGGGGGGTAATGCCGATACGCTTTTCACGAAACCTTGCGGGGTATTCAGGTACAACCGGTCGCGGAAGTAGGCTTCGTCAGCATTTTTGTTGTTCCCGCCGCTTACGACGTACAAGTCCAGATCCTGATCGTTATCGGCATCGTAGAATAGTGCGCCAGTATCTTCCTGGTCGCGGTCAGCTTGCCAAGGGCCATCTATTTTTTCAAACCTTCCGTCTGCATTTTGCACGTACATTGCCCCTTCGTATCCGGCGGCATTGCCGACAAAAAAATCGTCCAATCCATCGCCGTTTATATCACCTACTGCCAAACCAGGTCCCTGTTGAGAGTTTCGGTGCGGTAGCAGAGGCTCGTAACGAAAATCATCGTAATAATCTTCCTGATGGACAAACGATATTCCTCGCTCATGGGTAATTTCTTCGAACATTGGTTCAACCACCTTCTTCTTTGGGTTATCTTCCTTCGCGTCTTGGTAGTTTAACGTTACTGTTTGATTAGCGGGAATACTGTTTAACTGCTGATATTTTCCGTCGGGCCAGATTATCTCTACCGACGCTACCTGGGCTGATTTGCCCAAACCAAAATGCAGAACCGGAGCTACACTAGACTGAAAGCCCCGCGTTAATGTCATTTCCTGCCACTGCTGCTGATCCTCTGTTTTGACCGTCACCCGACTATCTAAGCCATAAGCGTTGTTCTCTGGTCCATTGAGCCGAACGGTAAGGAAATGCGATTGATCAGTATTGGTCTGATTAATGAATACGGAAGCCTCAGCATCCAAATTGTTAATTATTACATCTAAGTCGCCATCGTTATCTAAATCAGCGTACGCGATACCGTTGGAAAAGCCCTCATAATCCAGTCCCCACTCCTCGGTAGCCTGCGTGAACGAAAGATCCCCCTGATTGCGAAAAATATAATTGTTTAGTGGGTGACTGGGTAGCATATCGATGCTCGGGGTGTACCTTCCGGCGTAAACAGTCTCGGAATTAGCCTGTATTTGCCGATTTGCGTCGTTGTTGTTCACGTCGCGCTTCATACCGTTGGTGATGAGCGCATCTTTCCAGCCGTCGTTGTCTAAATCGGCTAGCAGCGCTCCCCAACTCCAGTCGGTAGTAGCTACTCCGGCAAAGCGAGCTACATTGCTAAACTGGGGTATACCATCAGAAGTAGTACCATTATTTAATTGTAAACTGTTCTGCATGTACTGGTAATGAAACCCCATATCTACGGCTTGATAGAAATTATCGGGCGACATGCTGCCCATATTGGTTTTGGCCCGTTTGTAGTCTTCGGGAGTCATATCTACCTGAAGTATGTCAGTCCAACCGTCGTTATTAAAGTCAGCTACATCAACTCCCATACCGAACATAGAAGTCTGGTTAGTGGCTTCTTTGAGCTGTTCTTTGAAAGTTCCATCCCCTTGGTTCAGGTACAGATAGTCAGGAATATTAAAGTCATTGGAAACGTATAGATCAGGCAGGCGATCGTTATTCACATCGGAGGCCACAATGCCCAATGCCAGGCTGAAGTCCTGTACTCCGGATTCTTCGGTTACGTTCTGAAATTTCTCTCCGCTTTGTCCCGGATTTCGGTATAAATGCCCCGAATTCTTCCACTCGTTTTGGTTCATCAGAAACTGGTAGGCCTGGTTGCCCAGACTAACCGGAATGGAGGGGTAGGTGGCTACGTACACATCTAGAAACCCATCTTTGTCGTAATCAAAGAACGTAGCCTGAATTGAAGGCGAGGCATCGTTCAGCCCGTATTCAGACGCTCGCTCGCTAAAAGTATTGTCCTGGTTGTTGATAAACAGTTGATTTTCGGTAGTGGTGTATTTACCCGAGACGCTGACGTAGATATCCAACCAGCCGTCATTGTTTATATCCGCCATCGTAGTTCCGGTATACCAGCGGTCATCTCCGGCCACTCCGGCAGTTTCCGTCATATCGGCGAACTGGTTATTCCCTTGGTTGAGATAGAGCCGATTGGATACCATATTGCCCGTTAAATAGATATCCGATAGCCCATCGTTATTAATATCGCCTACGGCTACACCACCACCCATGTACAGGTAGGGAAAAGTAAAATAGTTTAGCGTATCATTTTCTACAATGTCATTAGAAAACGAGACACCGGAAGCAGTAGAAGACAGTGGGGAAAAGTAAGTAGTTGAATTTATATCTTCATTGCTACCACAGGCCAAGAGGAGGGCAGTACATATTGACATACCAATTCTATATATCATACGGATCGGTTAAGTTGCTTTATCGCTCTTTTCGGAGAACACTCAAGTAGAAGAAAAAAAGCCCTTCATTGGGCTTTTTTATTATAATGGGATAATTAGCTATTTTTTTCTAGCTAGTTTACCGGGTCAAACTAGAAGCCGGTGTTTTGATTTTCTCCGCTCAAGGCTGGGTTATTATCTATTTCCTGCTGAGGAATTGGAAGAAAATCGTAGGTAGATGAAATACCGCCCGGAATATCTACCGCAATAGGGTTCTCCGTTAGTTTACCATTGTTCAGCCAACGGCGTACATCGCGGTAACGCAACTGTTCGCTGGTGAATTCTACCTGCCGCTCCCACACTAAAGCATCAAATACATCATCGGCAGTGGTAGTCGTAATGGGTGGCATATTT
>CAKZPJ010000257.1 GCA_937138955.1 uncultured Flammeovirgaceae bacterium
CTCACCCTGGCCCCCTTCTACCTCGTAGCGGGAGTAATGATGCAAATCGCCCGATAGCGTAGCTACTAATTCCAACTGATTGTCCAGTATGAACCGCTGCTCAAAAAAACGCAGTCGCTCGTAGGAATCTTCTTCACGGTAGCGATCTTTAAATACCCAACTGGGTTCAGCCGTGCAAAGTATTACTTTATCACCCGCTTGCATGTACCGATCAACAATATCGGCAAAATAGTTTTTCTGAGGCTGGTCAATATCAGAATTTAGCTGAATATCAATTCCCCAAATCCAGTAACGGTGCGGCAGTTGAATGGCCCAGTAACTTCGCTTCTGATACGTTTGCCACTGACCGATGTGGCGTTCCTGACAGAATACTTTCAGAAAGTTCGTAAGCCCATCGTACCAGTCGTGGTTGCCAGGAATAGCAAATAATGCGGGGGATATCTGCTGATTATTCCGAGGAAGGGCGGCTTGATACGGGCCTTTCAAGCGGTTCTCGTATTCGTGCATCTCGGGAGTGGGATACACCTGATCGCCTCCCATAATCAAAACATCCCCTCGTTGAGTAGTTTCCCGGTCAAAACACAACTGATCTTGCGCCAACAATTTAGCTACCGAATACGTTGAATCAAATCCATCACCCACATCGGCCACATAGTCAAACCACAGCTCGTCCGTCTGACTTAAATCAAATTGGTCGGAACCGCTCAGAGCCGCCTGTACTTCGCGCCGATCGGAGTAGTTACCAAAAATATATGAGAGTAGTGCTTTAAAACCGGTAAATACCAATTGTCTAACTTGGTACCAACCCACCATTTTCTGAGGAGTAAACTGCATAGTGAGGATTTCTACTTAAGTAACGGACAATATTTGCAATAGTTGGTTGGGTTACTATTCAGCTTTCTCATTATACTCTTAACTCTTTATCCAAGAATCCATTTATTCTGACCACTTTTCTGAAATTAATAATTCTTTTAAGTAACGGTTAACAAATAAGTTATCGGTTTTATGGGAGGCAGTTTTGATCTCAGACTAGACAAAAAACGTAGGCGAAGCAACGCTTCGGCGAGGCTTTTTAACGTAGTATGAGGTCAAAAATGACCGCATAAAATGACAAAGTTATTCTTTGATCGTTACTAAGTATAATATCCAAACTTAATAATTTTGCAATCGTAATAGATAGTAATACTATCTTTTTAAAATTATGAAAATCACCGGCCTAATCTTTTTACTGTTTTTAATTAAGCCATTAACAATCAATGCTACTGAATTCAGCATCTGGTCGCCAACCCCACTTACTACGGAGGACTCATTAGATTATATTAATGATAAGTTATTTAACGGAGTTTGCTCGGTAGATACAGATGCAGGTCACGCATTTTGTTTAGACGACATGGACTTCTCAATAGCAGAGGCACCTAATACTGTATTGGCACTACGAGAAGATGATGGGCAGATGAATCAGAATGTTTCTGTTTCAAATCCTAAAATAATATTACAAACGCAACTAGAGCAAACACGGCAGAAGTCTAAGTACATTCAACATCATCACCCCAATAGCGATTCATTAAAAGGGGGATTGAAGCTTCCATTAACTTGGTAGCGACTACAATTCCACATAATTAAAAACTATATGATGAGATGGGCGGTTTTAGCATATTCGCTCACTCTATCATTTATCAAGTATCTTTCTCCTCTGATGATGAAGCTCTCATTACCCCTAATCGTTTTATAAGCTTTTCTACGGTTAGCCCCTGCACAATGATAGAGAAAACCACCACGATATAGGTAACCGTTAGTAGGTATTCCCGATTCATCTCGTTAGTGAGGGATAGAGCCAAAGCTACCGATATTCCCCCCCGAAGTCCGCCCCAAGTCATTATCAAATCGGTACGATTGACAAAACCCAGTTTATCTTTAAAAAAATAGATAGGAGTTTTTAATACTAGATAGCGAGATAGTAGAACCAGCGGTATTGCTATTAGCCCAGCAGTTAAGTAGCCGGGAGCAAAAGAAATAATTAACAGTTCCAGCCCAATCAGCACAAAGAGAATAGCATTTAGAAAAACATCCACTAGCTCCCAAAAACGATCCAAATACGTTCGGGTGGTTTCCGACATAGCAGTCTCCCGGGTACTATTGCCAATAAACAAACCGGCGACTACTACCGCTAATGGCCCCGAGAAGTGCAGTTTGCTAGCCAGTAAGTACCCACCCATTACGATGGCGAGCGTAATCATTACCTCGGTTTCATAATCGTCAATGGTACTCGTTAGCTTCTGTGTGATGTATCCCAGTGCTAATCCTAAGGCGATGCCTCCTAGTACTTCTTCGGCGAACAGTAATCCAATTTCACCAGCTCCTACATTTTCAATTCCTCGCTCGGCAATGCTGAATAGTGTCAGAAAGATAACCACGCCTACTCCATCATTAAACAGCGACTCACCAACAAATTTAACCTCTAACTGCTTAGGTACACCGATTTTCTTTAAAATTCCGAGTACTGCTATGGGGTCGGTAGGGGAAATAAGAGCACCAAATAGCAAACAATAGATATAACCGATCTCGTAGCTAATAAGATGATTAGAAACCCAAAAGAAAAGGGTACCTACCACAAAGGTAGATGCCAGCACCCCAATAGTAGCAAAGGTAATAATGGGAGCAGCTTGTTCCTTTAACCGCCCCCAGTCGGTGTGCAGTGCTCCAGCAAACAACAGGAAGCTCAGCATTACATCCAAAATCAATTCACCCAGATCAATGCTACGCATTAAGCTCTCAGCAGAGTTGATTACTCGCACATCGAGCATCCCTACCAGTAGTACAAGCAGTGTTAATGCAATAGCCATAATCATCAGCCCAATGGTAGAAGGAAGACGCAAAAAGCGCACGTTGATATAGGCAAAAATAGATGAAAGAACTACCAGAATGGTAATGATAGTAAAAATGCTCATGGATCAGTGGTTGGATATTAGTTGCCTAAAAGTAATATATTACGCTTGAAATCGCGGCAATTATTTAGTTTAAGCAATCTTACAGAAAGATTGTAATTAAAAACTGATTTGCGTATAATACTAACGGTTTGCATATATCACTAAATTAGGCAATTATATTACTGTTGTTATTTAGATTTTTATAATGATTGAGGAGCAAAACAACGAAATTATTATTTGGCAGCATTTCAAGTCTGGTGACTTAGATTCCTTTGCTCAAATTTATCAAGCGCATTTCACCAGTCTCTACAATTATGGATACAGATACTGCGGCGATGCCTCTCTGACGAAAGATGCTATTCAACAGTTATTTCTAAAGCTTTGGGATACCAGAGAAAATATACAAACTCCTTCCTCAGTACGCCATTACCTTATCAAATCACTACGAAATACCCTTATTGACTTAGGGAAGAGCAGCAAGAACTTCTACTTGTTCAGTAAGATCGCACTAGTGAGCTGTATCACCAAATAAGAAAAGGCATGGATTTCTTGACTTAAATGTATTGATGGTGAGTGCGTTAGGGCTGGTTATACGGAATTGCATACTTTCGTTTCAAAATCGAAGAATAATTAATTAGGAGCATCGGCACGAGACGAGGTGATGGTCACTTTTTTAAGAATACTGATGAAGCACCCGGAATTACTTAGCTGGGGAAAATTGTATTATCTTAATTAGTAGGGACACAATACAGCTTTTCAGAAACATTAGTTTAACTAGCTAATTTACAGCAGACTTACTAGTTTAGTAGTACTACTAGTAAACTAGTAAGATTACTGGATAAATATGAATCAACAACTTTTGAGATCGGCAAAATATTCTGTTCTAATACTACTAACCACCGCTTGGCTAGTTGGCTTCAGCCAAGTAGAACGACCGCAAAACGTTCAAAAGCCCAATGTAGTGATCATATTCATTGACGATGAGGGCTACGGCGATGTGGGCTGCTATGGAGCAACCGCTTTCCAAACACCCAATCTAGACCAGATGGCTAGTCAGGGAATGCGTTTTACGAACTACTATTCTGCCCAACCCGTTTGTAGTGCTTCCCGTGCTGGGCTTTTAACCGGCTGCTACCCCAATAGAATTGGATTCTCAGGAGCCTTATTTCCGCATCATACCATTGGGATGAATACTGAGGAGCTAACCATTGCTGAAATGTTTAAAGAGCAAGGATACGCCACGGCTTGCTTTGGAAAATGGCATTTGGGTTGGCAAAAAGAGTTTCTTCCGTTGCAGCATGGTTTTGATGAATATGTCGGTTTGCCCTACTCCAATGATATGTGGCCCCGAAGCGATGTGACCGGAGAGAAATTGTCGGAAGGGGTCGGTCGTTCGGATTTTCCGGAGCTTCCTTTAGTGGTAGGAAATGAAACTACGGAAAGAATCACGAGTCTGGAAGATCAGAACAAACTGACCACCCTTTATACCGAAAAAGCGGTAGACTTTATTAACAGAAATGTCGAGAACCCCTTCTTCTTGTATGTCCCCCACACCATGGGGCATATCCCTTTGGGCGTATCCGAAAAATTCAGAGGTAAAAGCGAGCAGGGGTTGTACGGTGATGTGATGATGGAGATCGACTGGTCGGTAGGGGAAATAAGCGAAGCCCTGGAGAAAAATAACTTATCCGATAACACCATTTTCATTTTTACTACCGACAATGGCCCCTGGCTGAATTATGGAAATCACGCCGGTTCGGCTGGGGGGCTACGCGAGGGTAAGTTGACGAGTTGGGAAGGGGGACAACGGGTTCCCTTTATTATTCGTTGGCCAGGCAATACCCCCGAAGGCACTGTTTGTAACAAACTAGCGTGTGCTATTGATCTCTTACCTACCTTAGCCTCAATAATAGGTGGCCAATTATCGGACAATACCATTGATGGGGTTGATATTACCTCACTTTGGAAAGGCGACTTTGCGTCTACCCCGCGGGAAACGATTCTTTACTACTTTGGAAAGAACAACTTAAACGGTGTACGAAAAGGAAATTGGAAATTGGTTTTACCCCATACTTACAATTCGTATGACGCACAACCGGGCAATGACGGACACGGGGGAGAACAGGTAAAAACAACGGTAGACGAGCCTGAACTTTATAATATGATGCGTGATCCGGGCGAGCAGTATAACGTGGCTGAATACTATCCTGAAAAAGTACAGGAAATCATGACTGTTGTGGAAAAATATCGGAAAGAACTGGGTGACTTAAACGTCGGTATTGAGAAGGGTAGTGAAAACCGAGCAATCGGAAAAATAGAAAGTTAGACAGTTCGCTATGTAATATAATATTTCTGTACGCTACCAAAAACTTTTTGCTTCAAAGTACAATAACATCACTTTGAATAGTCACAGAGTATAGCCTTCGCTAATTATAGTAAGATTATGGGTAGTCAGATGATTCTCATAGTATGTATTTCATTGGTAATTAGCACTATAACTACTCGGGAGGTGCTGAGTCAGAAGTCTCCGCCCAATATTATTATCGTTTTAGCCGATGATCTGGGCTACGGTAATTTGTCTATCCGGGGAGCTTCCGACATGCAAACACCTCACCTCGATCAACTTGCTCAGGGAGGGCTGAGGATTACTCAGTTTTACGCCAATTCTACGGTTTGCTCGCCAAGCCGGGCGGCTCTTCTTTCTGGTAAATATCCTGATCTGATAGGGGTGCCGGGAGTCATCCGGCAGAATCCAGGAAATAGTTGGGGCTACTTAGCCAAAGAAGTCGTTTTGTTACCGCAACTGCTTACCCGAGCTGGCTACTGTACTGCCCATATTGGAAAATGACACTTAGGACTAGAAAGTCCAAATGTCCCTAATGACCGGGGCTTTGCGTTCTTTAAAGGATTCTTAGGGGATATGATGAACGACTACTATACCCACCTTCGAAAAGGGGTTAACTGGATGCGGCACAACCGGGATAAAATTAGTACCTCCGGTCACGCTACTGATATGTTTACCGATTGGACGATCGACTACCCACAAGAAAGACAAAGTGATAATCGCCCATACTTTCTTTATCCAGCCTACAACGCTCCCCATTAAACCTCTAGATGAATGGCTAAAAAAGGTGCAAGAATTAGAGCCAAATCTTCTGGAAGATAGAGCCAAAAATGTAGCTCTAATTGAGCATATGGACTACTCTTTCGGTAGAATTATGGATTATCTTAAGCAAACAGGTTCTTTGCAAAATACACTCATCATATCCACTTCGGATAACGGCGGGGCGCTACGATTCGCTCAGTCTAACGGCAAATTGCGGGGAGGGAAGAAAGATATGTACGAAGGAGGTATTAGAGTACCAACAAGCTTTTTTTGGCCTGAACATATTGAAGCCAGAGTTACTGATCAAACGGCTATACTGACCGATATTTTCCTTACGATCTGTACGATAGCTAATTTAAAAACGCCCTCAGATATTAACAGAGTTAACCTGTTGCCAGTCTTAACCGGACAGTCTATCCTACCGAATGATCGCTTAATGGTTTGGATGCGGCGGGAAGGTGACCAATACGGCGGATTAGCTTACTACGGTGCTCGACGGGGCAGTATCAAGCTCGTACAGAACACTCCCTTTGAGCCAATACAGTTTTAGACCTT
>CAKZPJ010000258.1 GCA_937138955.1 uncultured Flammeovirgaceae bacterium
TACCTGGTTCCTGATTACCAGCGGTTTCTGTCTCATGATCACATTCCTGATATTGAAGAATTTTTCGCTTCAAAATTAGAGGGTGGCGTACCGACCGATAAGTCCAAGGAAGATGGGAATTCTTTGGAAGCGAATTACCGATACGTACGACGAATTAAAGAGGAGCAGATTTACACCCCTTATGATTTAGACGCCTACCAGGAACAGGTGTTGCGGGAAGTAAAGCTTGGTAAATCTTTGGTAGTGCAAGGCCCTCCTGGCACGGGTAAATCTCAGTTGATTACCAATTTAGTATCTGATTTTATTGCCCAAGGAAAACGGGTGTTGGTTGTTTGCCAGAAACGGGCAGCACTTGACGTAGTTTATCGGCGTTTGCAGGAAAAAGATGTCCATCAATTTGCTGGATTGGTTCATGATTTCAAAAATGACCGAGCCGCTATTTATACTCAGATTCGCCAGCAGATTGATGCACTTTATGAGTACGAGCTAAAAAATAATAGCCTGGATTCCATTTTCCTGGAGCGACAGTTTTTGCAGGCAAGTCGACATATTGAGAAGTCTTGTGAAGAACTTGATGAGTTTAAACAAGCTCTATACGATGAGTCGGAAGCAGGAGTATCGGCCAAGGAACTTTACTTGACTTCACAAGTACAACAAGAAAATATCAATGTTAAACAGGAATATCGGCACTTTAAAATCCCTGAATTATCAGATTTTTTGAAACGCTTGCACAAATACGTCACTAACTATCTTAAATACGATATTGAACAGTACCCTTTTGCCCCTCGCAAATCGTTCGCTCAGTATTCAGGGCAAGAATTAAAGACGATTAAAGAATACTTAGCAGAGATACCCATTTTTAAGCAATCGCTGGTAGATAAAGTGCAAGAAGTACTAAAGGCCGAGATTGACTTTGTGATCTGTGAGAACATTCAACACCGTGCTGAAGATATTGATCTTTTTCTAAAACTTTTGGAGAATCCTAAAAGCTACGAGTTTTTTCAGAAAATTGCCGGCAAAATTGATAAAGATGCTGACCCGCTTTGGTTGGCTAATATGGAAAGGATCATTCTAGAATGTTACGAAGGAAATGGAGTAGAGAATACGCTGGAAGCAGAAGATTTAGGTAAGTTTCAGCAACTTCTTCAGCAGGCGGAAGAATCCCGAACTGGAATTATTAAGTGGCTCGCTTGGCAAGCTGTTTCTAAAGATAAAAAGTGGTTGACTGATGTTTTTCAGGAAAATCAGTTGGAACTTACTAAGGAAGGTTCTCAGGTGATGAATGAGCGTCTCGATAATCGGCTAAACCTAGAGCATAATTTAACCAAGTTACGGGAGCGGGTTTGGGTAGAAAATGTACCTGAACGAGAATCTAGTCAGAAATATGATAAAGAAGAGGTTGAAAGATGGTTCCTTTATCAAAAACAAGCACTACAAGCATCCCTTTTATTTAAATCTTTCCGAAATTTTAATGAGTACTTTGGCATTAGCTCCTTAGAGTATCCTGAGTTGGAAGACCGGGTAAGTCGGCTGCTTGAACTAATACAAGATATTCCGCAGCATCACAAAAAATGGCAGGAATACTTAACACCTTCTCAGATTAGTCAGCTCAATCAGCCGGAACACGCCCGCCAATTTGCCGATACTTTAGATCGTGATTTTGAATCGCTAGTACGCTTCGATGCTTTAAAACATAGTTTACTAGCTCACGAACGGAGTATCGTTGCCCGCCTAACCGGGGAAGGTGGTATTATTTCTGCCGAAGCTGCGGTTAATAAAGTTGATAATAGCCTGCGGATAGCTTGGATTCACCATATTGAAACAAAGTTCCCGATACTAAGAATTGTCTCCTCCGATCGTATCGAAGAATTGGAAAGCGAGTTACAGCAGGCAATAGCTGAAAAGAAAGAAGTCAGCCAATCTATTCTCTTAATGAAGTTGCGGGAGCGCACCTACTACGATGTAGAATACAATCGCCAAAATAATCCGGTGACTTATCGCGATTTAAACCATCAGGTTAGTAAGAAGCGAAAGATATGGCCACTACGCAAGCTGATTGGAAACTTCCAAAACGAGTTATTTGATTTAGTGCCTTGCTGGCTAGCTTCGCCCGAAACGGTGTCCGCCATCTTTCCTCTAGACGGAACACTTCGCTTCGATCTAGTGATTTTTGATGAGGCTTCGCAGTGTTTTTCTGAAAAGGGAATACCGGCGATGTATCGAGGGCAACAAGTAGTTGTGGTTGGTGATGAACAACAATTACAACCGAACGATTTGTATCAAGTGCGCTGGGAAGAAGATACTTCCGAAGATGTGGCGGATGCTTTAGCTTTGGAGGCAAACTCTCTACTAGATCTGGCAAAAGGGTACTTACCTACCTATCGTCTCCAGGCTCACTATCGCTCTAAATCAATAGAGCTAATTGATTTTTCGAATCGAGAATTTTATAATCAACGGCTGAAAATGCTGCCTGATCGGCGAGATTTTGTACTAAAGAAACCTGCTATTCAATACATAAAAGTAGACGGTGTATGGAAGAACCAAACAAACGAGCCAGAAGCTAATAGAGTACTCAGTTTGTTAAAGCAACTTCATCAAGAACAACCTGAAAAAAGCATTGGAGTTATTACCTTCAACGTAAAACAGCAGGATTTACTGTTAGATCTTGTTGAGACTGCTGCTGACGCCGACTTTGCGAATTTGAGTTTCGTGAAAAATATTGAGAACGTGCAGGGTGATGAGTGCGATATTATCATTTTTACTACTGCCTATGCACCTAATGAAAAGGGAAAAGTGGTGCTACAATTCGGTAGCTTGAATGCTCAAGGCGGTGAGAACCGCTTGAATGTAGCGATCACTAGAGCTCGTGAAAAAATTTATTTAATTACCAGTCTACTACCAAATCAGCTCGAAGTAGAGAGTACTAAAAATCGTGGACCAAAACTGCTGAAGCAGTACTTAAAGTACGCCCATCAGGTTTCGGAAGGTCACTACCAGGCACCGCTGCCCAAAGTATCAGATCATCGGATAGAGTGGTTTTTAGACCGGCACTTGCAACAGTGGGCAGAGAAAAATTTGGCGGGGGTAGAACTACGAAGGCTACTACCATTTGCGGATCTTACTATTTTACAGCACTCAAAAAAGAAAGTAGATTATTTAGGATTACTAATGACGGATGATGACCTGTACTTTCAAAGTCCGTCAGCAAAGGAAGCGCACGTATATCGTTCCGAACTGTTTCAAGATAAGCATTGGAAGTTCAAAAATATTTATAGCCGCCAACTTTGGCAAAATACCGACCACGTTTTCAACGAGATCAAGCGGTTTATTCAGACGATTGAGAGTGCCGACAATTAAAGCAATTCAGTCGAAATGTAGTCAGCTAATTCGTTCAAGTATTTCTCATCTATTTTATCAAAACCTTGAAATTGTTCACTGTCCACATCTAACACCAAAATCACTTCCTCATTTTTAATGATGGGTACCACAATCTCTGACTGGCTTTCGCCACTACAGGCAATATGTCCGGGAAATTTGTTCACATCCGGCACCACTAATGCTCTTTTTTCTTTCCAGGCAGTACCGCAAACGCCTTTTCCGTAAGCAATTCGGGTGCAGGCTACCGGACCTTGAAATGGACCAAGAATCAATTCGCCGTCTTTTACTCGGTAGAACCCTACCCAGAAGAACCCCAAGCTATGTTTTAGTGCTGCTGCAATGTTAGCCAGATTAGCTACAATATTGGATTCATCAAATGTAAGAGCTTTTAGTTGAGGAAGTAGGGTTTGGTAGAGTTCGTCTTTAGTTAAATTATCAGCGATAAATAAGTTTGCAGCCATTAGAGAGGTTGTTATTGTTTTTCAATAAAGACGATTATGACAAGGTGTCCGTTGTCAAATTGTGCATATTTATTGTATTACGTATTTTAGAATTAAATAGGATACCGCTATGAAACTGATTGGAATTAGCTTATTGAGTTTTCTTTTTGGAACCTTGGGAGCGTTTACTTACCTACATTGGATTAAGCCGGAAGAAGCACCAGTGACTATATCGGTTATGGAGCGAACTTCTACTCCAACTGTTAATACTATCGCGTCGAGAACCACGCTGCCCAATGAAGATTTTGCGTTGGCATCAGCGAAAAGTACTCCTAGTGTGGTATACATTAAAACCGTTTCAGAGCGTTACAGCCGAAGCAGTTGGTTAGAACTATTTTTTGAGGGGCGATCGAGCCAGCAAGTAAGCAGTGGTTCGGGAGTAATTTATACCAGCAACGGCTATATTGTTACCAACAATCACGTGATAGATCATGCCGATAAGATTGAAGTTATTCATGGAAAATACACCTATTCTGCCCAAGTTGTGGGCATAGATCCCTCAACTGATTTAGCGGTCTTAAAAGTAGAAGCGGATAATCTTCCTGAAGTAGTATTGGGTAACTCTCGTGACTTACAAGTAGGCGAGTGGGTACTAGCGGTTGGGAATCCATTTAATTTAACATCAACAGTGACCGCTGGTATTGTCAGTGCCAAAGGACGGCAAATTAATATTCTACGGAGTAATTTCCCAATTGAATCGTTTATTCAGACTGATGCGGCCATTAACCCGGGCAATAGCGGAGGGGCACTGGTTGACAAAATGGGAGCATTGGTCGGTATTAATACTGCGATCTTGTCTAAAACCGGTTCTTACGCTGGCTACGGTTTTGCGGTTCCGGTAGATATTGTTCGTAAGGTAGTTGATGACATTATTGCTTACGGGGAAGTCCAAAAAGCTTTTTTTGGTGCTGATGTGGTTGATCTCACTCCTAAACGTGCCGAAGAGTTAAAGACCAGTGATCTTTCTGGAGTAGTGCTCAGCTATCTTCAGCGCAATGGTTCGGCGGAGCGGTCTAGTCTTCAAAAAGGTGACATTATTAAAGAGTTAGACGGTAAGCTAATTAATTCTCAGAGTGACTTTGAAGAACTAATCAGCTATTACAGTCCGGGGGATGAGATTGATGTGACGTACAGTCGAGAAGGCAAGCTATATCAAACCGCCCTCACGTTTACCAACAGGGAGGGAACGACTAGCCTGATTGAAAGGCAACTTTTTCGTTCTAGCGCACTGGGGGCTGACCTAGAAACAGTCTCGCAAGTTGAAGCCGATTTATTGAAAATACGAGGCGGGGTGAAAGTTTTGACTGTAAAGGGCGGATTGATGCAACGGTTAAGTATTGATGAAGGATTTATCGTAACATCTATTAATGGCCGTAGTATTCAAAGTCCCAGCGAGCTAGAAGAAATATTAACCCGCATACGCGGTAAAGTTCGTATCGAGGGAGTTAATCAGCGAGGAATGAAAGGTTATTACTCATTCTACTTCTAATTATTAATTAATTATTGTTGAACAAACAAACAATTTTCAATTAGCTGTTCAGCCTTCTAGTCTTGCTACGGGAACTATAATAACCATTGTGTATCTTACTAATCTTTTAACTATTTTAGACAGATATTTTCGTCTTTTGTCATAATTATTGTCTTTACTTCACCATTCAAGAACTCGATATTAACGCTAAAAATGGGCGTAACTTATCAAAGTTACGCCCATTTGCCGAAAACAGCCCTACTGAAATTGTGCAGATTTTTGATATTATTCCCTTAGGAATTTGTATTACTGAAGTTGAAGGAAACTTCGTCAATGTTAACCAGGCGTACTGCGATTTTTACGGATACTAACGTGAGGAATTTACTGGAAAATCATTTTTACTAGTTGTTCCATAGGCGCTTCATACCGAAATACAATATTTGCACAATCAGTTTATGGGGCCGAAGTACGAAATGCAGGGTAAATGGGAAGTCACTGATAGAGATGGAAAGTTGCATCAGTTACTTTCTAACGCGGCTTACTTATCGGCAACTGATACGAGTGGTTCGTGTAAAATGACTTTCATTGTTGAGGCTGGGGTATTCGTAGCATACGGGTAAATAACTTACTCTAAGGATTTTTACACTATCTTTTTCTCACCAGATTTTTTCGCAAACGGCTCATGCAACAGCTGAGCCGGTTTAGTTAGAGTTTTTCTTTCATTGTTACAGTACGCTAGTTGAAACTATGCACTTTTAGTGCAAGACTTTCAGTTGCTACCCACTTTTGGTTACTTTTAGCTAAAAGTAAGCTATGAAGCACAATCATTCAAAGCTCCAAAGTTCATCCTGGTCTCTGCTCTAACCCCCGAAGCGGTACTTATTAGTCTATTTAAGAATTATGTACTCTAAATAACGCTCAAATCTAAATTTGAATAGCGTATAGTTGTTAGTAGGATAATTAATGTTACGGAACTAAAATTATGTTAATTTGATTTTCTTCTATGATATAAATAATAGGGAAGTGATAGCCAATTGATTAGTTTTACCGTAGGAGAAACATGTTATGCTAGACTCAATACCCAGTGCAATAAATGCTATTAAGCAAGGTGAAATAATTGTCGTTGTTGACGATGAAAATCGTGAGAACGAGGGCGATTTTGTTTGCGCTGCAGAGAAAATTACCCCGCAGATCGTGAACTTTATGTCTATTTATGGTCGGGGACTTATCTGTGTACCTTT
>CAKZPJ010000259.1 GCA_937138955.1 uncultured Flammeovirgaceae bacterium
ATAAGAACTTGATTAACCAAGTTCTTACATACATAACTTAGAAGAGCTAATCCACTAGCACATTACTAATAAACGTCGATTTCAGTATCAGCCAAACTAAAAAGATCGCTATAGCCCAAGCCAGATAGATGTGATAGAAGTCAGTGGTATCGCGGTAGCGACTTTCCTTGATTTCGGCTTTTTCATAAGTATCAATCAAATCAAATACCTCCTGCAAAGCTTGTTTATTGGATACCCGGTAGAATTCTCCTTCGCCAATGCGAGCAATTTCTCGTAAAGTGGTCTCATCTAGCGAATTTTCTACGTAGCGAGTATTTCCGAAAAAATCTTTGCCGAAAGGCACTTTGCCCTCTTTTCCGATAGCAATAGAATACATTTTGATTCCGTAGGCATGAGCCAGTTCAGCGGCAGTAATTGGGTCTAAATTTCCCGCGGTGTTATCCCCATCGCTGAGCAGTACCATCACTTTAGAAGCTTTATCCTGGCGACCTTCGTCAGCATCGCGCATGCGGTTAGTCGCTACAGCCAGCGCACTACCAATAGCAGTTCCCCGACTCTCAATCATATCAAAATCAATCTGCTCAATAAAGTCGTACAGCAATTCGTAGTCAGTCGTTAGAGGCGAAAGTGAATAGGCATCGCCCGAGAATACCACCAACCCAATACGATCTTGCATCCGACCGCTAATAAAATTACGGGCTACATCTTTAGCTGCCTCCAGCCGATTGGGCGTGAAATCCTGAATCCGCATCGATTCAGAAATATCAATAGTTAATACAATGTCAATTCCCTCGCTCCACTGCTCTACTTGCTCATTGGTGCGCTGAGGTCGGGCAAGGGCGAAGAATAGTAATGCTAGAGTTAGAGCAAGCAATAAAAATGGAATAAATCGCAACCAGGTAAGCGGATTCGACTTTAGTGCCGTTTTGGGGAAAGCTACGGGTAGCTTTTGGCTGGAACGTAGCCCAATCAACCAGCGTAGTACGAAGAACAGCGGAATCAGCGGTAACAGATACAGGAATAGACCATGCTGAAACTCAAAGTTTCTTAATACGAGGGGGGAAAACCATTGTAACGAAAACCAACTAGCGGTTGCTTCCATGTTTTATATTTCGGTATCGTTGTTCGTAGCGGTGGTGGGTATGCTTTTCTAAATGTTGAAAATGACCGATTAGTTCACCATTAAGCCGGTGGCCGTAGATGCTTCGGTCGATAGCTCGTAAGTCATCTTTCAAAACTTGTTCTTCCGGGAGCTTACTGATTTCTTTGGTCGTCATCTTAGTATAGGGGGCGCGTTCCAAGCGTTCCATGTAGCGTTTCCAAAGTACCAACGTTTGTTCCGACTGTTCCTTGTCGGGCGACTGCTGAAGTTGCTCCAGTTGTCGGGCAAACTTCTCCCGAAATTGCTCATAATTTTTGCGAAGACGACGAAGTTGCCACTGCCGACGGATTTTCTCGCCGAACAGTAGATAAATAATTATAAGTAAGGCCACTAAAATGCCTAACCCAATCAGAAAATACGGGTAATTAAACTGGAGAGGAACATCCAAATAGGCCGTATTTTCCTTTATATCTAAGGAGTCAGGCATCTGAGTGATCAACTGCTGTAAGTATACCGAATCGGGACTAGCAAAAATGGTAATGCTGTCAGCTTTCCCTTCTTCGTCGGCACTGATAATGTATATTGGTAGCGATAGCGACTGAAAGGTGTCTAACTCAAAGGTTGTCAGCGTATACACCACGCTATCCAAGCTGGTGACACTATCAGTTTGGGTAGGTACGAAAGTGCGGTCAACGTACTCAAAGGGTAGAAATGAGTAGTTCTCATCGGGAAAAACCACTTCCAGTTCAGCCGGATAGCGCAAAGAGAATGAGTATTGGATAGACTCACCAATCTTGATGGTATCCTGCACAAAATGCCCCACCGGTTTTATCTCCTGGGCAAACGCCACCTCTAAACCGGCCAGCAACCCTAAGCAATAGAAGAATATGTGATAAACGAGTTTAGTCATTAGTCACTGGTCATTTGTCCTTTGTTATTTGTCCTTTGTCACCAGCCATTAATCATCATTCATTAACTCTCAACCATTAACCCTTTTTCGTTATCAACATTCCCCTATCAATTGTCAATTGCTCTTGCGGACTCGGCTACGCACCCGGAACAATCGGATAAGTTTGGAAACGTAATCTTCTTCAGTATCAACCGGAAGATAATCAGCTTGATACTTACGACAAAATTCTTCTAGTTTTTGACGAGTATTTCCGTAAGTATTACTAATTCGGCTGCGGAAAAAAGAAGACGAAGAGTTAACCCATAGGGTCTTCCGGCTCTCTTTATCAAATACGGGCACAATACCCAAGCTGGGTAGTTGCGTTTCGCGCCGATCAGATAGATGAACCACAATCAGATCGTGTTTGCGGGCTAGTGCTCGCAAACTATCGTCGTACCCTTCGTCAATAAAATCAGAGATGAAGATTACAATGCTACGACGCTTAATAATATTTAGTAGATAACGAATGGCGTGGTGAAGATTGGTACGGGTAGACGTTGGTCGTAAATTATAAAGCTTGGAGATAATCTGGTAGGCGTGCTTATCGCCTTTGCTGGGCTTTACGTACACTTCTTTATGTTCCGAAAAGCAGAACATTCCCACTTGGCTTCCTTCCTTGATTGCCGACAGAGCCAACACCCCACTAATTTCTTTTCCAATATCTACTTTCTGACTGCCTTGACTACCAATTTCCTGAGAAGCACTTACGTCTAGCACTAAGTACACAATCTGCTCCCGCTCTTCCCGGTACGTTTTTACATACACACTGTGCCCTTTGGCAGTAGCGTTCCAGTCAATGGATCGGATGTCATCACCGTACTGGTAAGGGCGTACATCATCAAAGGTGATACCCGACCCTTTAAATACCGAGTGAAAGTCGCCCTGCATTTGGGTTGTAATTGCCTTCCGAATGGCAATCTCATATTTGCGTAGCTTCTTAAGGAGCTTACGAACCTCTTCTTTATTCATCTAATATGTTTAGGTAGACTCAACTGCCTAGTAACAGTTGGCCAATGGCAATTAAGCAATAAAGGTAACGTTTATTTAAAACCAAACGAAAGCAACCGCGTTCGGTTAAGGAACATTTGCCCTAAAGATTGTTACAAAAAGGGTATAATTACGTGCCGCATTCAAGGCAGTAGCATACAGGGCTATACTTTTCAATCTGACGATCTACTTGCAACCCTTTGGTTTTATGAGAGGCCAGGTTGCATTTTTTACAAAAACACCGAGTCTATCAGTTCATCAACACCAAATACGGGACATTTACCAACCTGGGTACAGCGGTTGCTACTCATCGCGGGTATCTTATTTGGGCTGTGGCTGATTATCTATATCGCCCTGCGGCTACCTCCTGTGCAGAATTTTATCACCGGAAAAATAGCAGGCGTTCTAGAAAAAAAGATTGGCACCCCGGTAGCTTTGGAAGGTATCGATATTGACTGGCTCGATGCCGTAGAAATTACTGGATTGTATCTGGAAGATCAGCAACAAGATACTTTACTGTATTTGGGTCAACTACGGGTAGAGATTGAACCTTGGGCATTGCTGAATAAGACGCTAGTAATAAAGCAACTACAGGTGCGGGATACTTACGCTAATATCTACCAAGTTGAGGGAACCGATAGTCTAAATTTTGCCTACATCCCCGAAGCTTTAGCATCCGCTGACACCACCACTCAGCCAACCGATACTACCTCGTCCAGTTTTACCATAGAGGCTCGGCAGCTATTGTTGAATAATATCCGGGCAGATTTTGTGGCTGATAGTACCGAGGCTCACGCGACTTTGGGCGAACTATCGTTAATACTGGACAAATTAGGATTAGAAAAGCAGCATATTCAAGCTGATGAGTTATCTATTGATCGACTAGAAGTTGCCCTACAACTACCTAAGAATACTACGCCCGATAGCACTGCTCAGTCAGAACCCGCAACTCCTACTCCGGATAGCCTAGAGAACGTGATTAACCCGTCGGGCTACGCCTTTTCGCTGACGGATTTCTCTATTGACAACAGCCAGGTTAATTATCAGGTAGGGCCGGACAAAGAATCTACGCCTCAGCTAGATTTTGAAAGCCTACTCATTGCAGATTTAGGAATACAAATAGCGGATATTGAAGTAGGTAGAACCAATGCTTCACTCAATTTAGAACAGCTTACTTTTACCGAACAACGAAGCGGGTTTTCATTACAAGAGTTGGCGTTAGATGCCGCCGTAGATATGCCTCAAGTGCAAGCCACGCTCAAAGAACTGGAAACTGGGCACTCTAATTTGAACGGCACCGTAGCCGTTAGCCTTTCGCTAGAGGATCAGATGGCCGACTTGATTAAGAGTCTGAATTTTGAGTCTAAATTAGATGGGTCGGTAATTAGCATGCAGGATGCAGCTTACTTTACCAATGCGCTAGACAGTGTGCCTACCCTGAAGAATGGTAAGGCTAATCTAGATTGGCAGGTCAACATTGATGAAGGAGCCGGTAGTATTCAAAACCTAGCCTTGCGCTTCGATGAAAACATACTTCTAAAGGCTGAGGCTCAGTTTGAACAACTGGCTAAGTTGGATAACTCCCAGGCGGGTAGTCCTTTTGTAAAGCTTACGGTAGAGCCACTGCAAACGAATTTGGGATTTCTCCAAAAGATTATAGGTAACGATGCTGGTTTGCCACAGTTAGCTAATGACACGCTAACGTTACAAGCCTCGGTTGAAGGTCGGCTGGACGATATCACCGGAGATGTACAACTTCGGTCGTCGGTAGGAAAGTTGTTAGCTGAAGGCCACTATCAGCAATTAGCCGAAGGAGGAATGGACATTGATGCCTCGGTGCAGGGGCAACAACTGCAAGTGAAAAAGCTACTGCAAGCACTCGGACAAGATACGCTCGCTCGCGATTTTAATCAACTAACATTCCAAGCTCGGCTTTCGGCTAATCAAACGGTAACGCCTACCGATACTTCGTTCAGCCAAGCGAAGTGGGATGTGAAGATTAATCAGGTGGATTATAAGGACTACCGTTACCAAGGCTGGAATATTGAAGGGTACTTAGCCGATAAGCAAGTAACCACCGCTATTAGCTACGATGACAGTCTGCTGAATCTGAGCGCTGACGCTAGCTTAGATATGCGAAAGTCTGACCTGGCTTATCAACTGGATTTACAGTTGCCTAATGCTAATCTGTACCGGCTCAATTTGGTAGGAGATAGTGTAATCGTGCAAGATTTTAACCTAATAGCCGACTTGCAGGGCACCCACCCCGATTCTATTGTTGGAAGTGTTTACATTCCCTCGGCTCAAGTAATCAAAGACCGCGAACGATACCAGCTAGATTCTTTATCCTTAACCGCAGAACGCACTGGCGACGAACGGAATATCAGTCTTTATTCGGATTACGTAGATGCCTTTGTGCGAGGGAAGTTTCTAGTGGGAGAGCTTCCAAAAGCTATTGAAGATTTTCAACAATATTACTTCACTAGCTATCAATCTCCTTATATCAACCTCGATACGGTTTCTACTTTTGAAGCAGGTGGTCAGCAACTGGAGTTAGAATTACACATTAAAGAAACCCCGTTGTTAGCTCAGGCTCTAGTTCCGGAGCTAAATATTCCTGATACACTCAGTTTGGAAGCTGCTTTTGACAGTCGAGAGAAAAGTTTACGAGTGGATTTGAAAGCTCCCCACATTGACTACGGAACGAATACTGTTGACAGTCTCTATCTCTACGCCATCACTACCGAGCGGCAAATTAATATTGACCTGTTTACTAACTATGTGCAGGTTGGCAGCTTAAATATCCCCCAATTTTTAATTGCCGGAAAACTCTCTGGGGCACCTTCCGAGCAACTGGCAGCAGATAAAAAGCGATTAACCACCACTGAACTAGACCTGAACGTAAAAATGGGAGAGGATGAGTCGCCCTACCGTTTAGATTTGAATACCCGCGTACGCTCCGGTAGCGATACCATTACTGTATTGATGGATGATTCGGAAATTGTACTGGACAGCACGGGTTGGGATTTCTCTAATCAAGGGCGAATTGTGTACGCTAAAAATTACCTAGATATTGATCGGGTATTTCTGAAACGGGGCGATCAAGAGTTATTTATTTCTACCAAAAATGAGAATAATCGTAGTGATCTTCAGATTGCAATCGAGCAATTTGAAATACAACCCTTCCTTAACAGTATCGATCTGGAAGACTACGACATAAAGGGAACGCTTTACGGTAAAACTACCCTAGAAGACCTTTTTCAGTCTGGTCCAATTAGAACGGATCTCAATATTTCTCACCTTACCGTGCGAGATACACTAGTGGGGGATTTTAAACTAGAGGCGGATAAAGCGGCAATGGGCGATAGCAACGCTGACTTGCTTAATGTGCTGGCCGCGCTTACCAGTCCCAACGGAAAACTTAATGTTGATGGAACCTACAATCTAGCTCAAGGAGCTGAATCACCGATTGATCTTTCGTTGACTCTAGACCAATTTTTACTTGACCCTTGGCAAGCATTGCTAGAAGAACAGGTTAATGAACTTTCAGGAAAGTTATTTGCCGACCTAAGCATTACCGGAAGTCCTACTAAACCTAATATCCAAGGAATTTTCCGGTTTGGCGACCAAGTAGTGATAGCCCCAACTGTTTCCGGGGCGCGCTACCACCTCGAGAACCAACAACTAAATTTTCAGGGAGAAACATTAGCACTGAATGATTTTACGGTACTGGATTCGGCTCAAACCCCGGCAGTGCTGAATGGCACTATTGCTTTTGCTGACCTTACCAATCCTTCGTTTGATTTAAGCTTCAATACTGAAGAGTTTATTTTCGTAAACAGCGAAAGTTATGAGAACGAAACATTCTACGGAAGAGCAATTGCCTCCGCTGATGCCACCATTAGTGGCCCAATAAGCGATTTGGTGATTGAGGGCGATGCCGGAGTAAATGAGGGAACCGATATGACTATTGCGCTGGTATCGGGCCCGGAAGAAGTGCAGCGAGCGGGCTTTGTAGAATTTGTGGACAGCAACGCTTTTTTGAAAGCCGATACCGTAAGTAGTGATTCTCTAAAATTACTGGATGACT
>CAKZPJ010000260.1 GCA_937138955.1 uncultured Flammeovirgaceae bacterium
GGAGCATATTTTTGTTTTTGAACTGGATAGCGGGTACATCCGCGACTTTCCGGGTAACTATACTGATCTTAGAGATGCTAAGGCTCAGGAAAAAGCATCAGACAACAACGCTAAATCTGCTCAAAAGCTAAAACCAACTGCCAGTGTAAAAGTAGTCACTGAAGAAAAAAAAGACCGAAGAGCTACCTATAAGGAGAAGCGGGAATACGAGCAAATTGAATTGGACATCAGCCGATTGGAAGAAGAAAAAGTAATACTGGAAAATCAACTGAACGAGCTTTCAACTTCTGGCCAGTCTAGCCACCAAGAACTGAGCGAAACATCTCAGCAGCTAGAAAAGATAGTGAAGGAACTGGAGGAAAAATCAGATCGGTGGCTGGAGTTAGCTGAGATTGTAGAACAAAGCTAAGTAGCGCGGGTTGAAACAGGGCAATGGCAGAAGTTTCTAATTCAGCAATCGCCCCGGGAGTGGATTGGTTTCAGCAACAAGGTTGGCAGCCTTTTCCGTTCCAGCAAGAAGTTTGGGAAGCATACCTTCGTGGCGAAAGCGGACTACTAAATGCCCCTACCGGAAGCGGTAAAACCTACGCTCTCTGGATTCCATGCCTATTGGAGTTCATCTGTCAGTATCCTAAAGACTTTTCTGAGTGTTCTACCAACGGTCTGCAAGTTATCTGGATCACTCCCCTGAAGGCACTGGCGAAAGATATTCATTCCGCAATGGAGCGAGCCGCTGAAGGTTTAGAAGTTCCTTGGCGAGTAGCGGTTCGCAGTGGCGATACTTCATCGGGCGAGCGGCAGAAGCAGTTGCGCCGGATGCCCGAGTGCCTCATCACCACTCCCGAAAGCCTCCATTTACTACTTGCCCAAAAACAATCCAGTCGCCATTTTAAAAAACTAAAATGTGTTATTGTGGACGAGTGGCACGAGCTGATGGGCAGCAAGCGGGGCGTACAGATGGAGCTGGCTCTTTCGCGACTAAGAACTATTCAGCCCGATCTCAAAACCTGGGGAGTATCCGCTACCATCGGAAATCTAGTGCAAGCTCGCGATGTACTGCTGGGGGGTGAGGCTACGCAGACCAGCCGGATTGTCAAGGCAAATATTAAAAAGGATATTAAGGTAGCTTCTATTTTACCTGACGAAATGGAAAAATTTCCTTGGGCGGGGCACCTTGGCATTCGGCTGTTGCCGAAAATTCTGCCGATTCTAGAGGAAAGCCAAACCACCCTGTTGTTTACCAACACCCGAGCTCAAACCGAAATTTGGTACCAAACCTTGTTAGATAAAGTGCCGGACCTAGCCGGACAGATGGCAATGCACCACGGCTCACTCGATCCGCAGGTGCGAAGCTGGGTAGAAGAAGCCCTTCACCAGGGAATACTAAAACTGGTAGTGTGCACATCTAGTCTGGATTTAGGAGTGGATTTCCGCCCAGTAGAAACGGTAATTCAGGTGGGTAGCCCCAAAGGAATTTCTCGCTTTTTGCAAAGAGCTGGACGAAGCGGACACCGGCCGGGAGCTACTAGCCGAATTTATTTTCTGCCTACCCATGCTTTAGAGCTAATTGAATCGGCGGCTATTCAGGAAGGCATGAAAAATGAGGTGGTAGAATCGCGTAAGCCACTGGAGCAGTCGTTCGACGTGCTAGTTCAGTATCTGGTAACGCTGGCAGTAGGCGAAGGCTTCCGACCGGAGGAATTGTATCCCGAGATAACCGCTACTTATTCCTATCGTGATTTAAGCGAAGAAGAATGGAGGTGGGCACTGCAATTTATCACCTCTGGCGGAGATAGTTTGGGACAATACGACGAATTTTCTAAAGTAGAAGTAGATGATGGAGTGTATAAAGTTAGCAACCGACGAACCGCACTGCGACATCGCTTATCAGTCGGAACCATCGTCAGCAATCCGGTACTGAAGGTGAAGTACGTGGGTGGTGGATACATTGGCACCATTGAAGAAAGCTTTATTTCTCGCCTGAATAAAGGAGATAACTTTTGGTTTGCGGGTCGCAATTTAAAGTTGGAGCGAATTAAGGATATGACCGTAATGGTTCGTAAGGCTCGCGGAAAAAACGGTGTAATTCCCCGCTGGACGGGCGGACGGATGCCACTATCAACCCAGCTATCAGATATGATTCGCCTCAAGCTAGATCAGTATCTGCAAGGCAGTTATTCCGATCCAGAATTGATCGCGCTAGAACCCCTGCTGGAACTTCAGCAAGAGTGGTCGGCATTACCCGACCGAAAGCATTTTCTGATAGAGCGATTACAAACTCGCGAGGGATATCATGTCATCTTTTATCCGTTTGCGGGTCGAGCGGCTCACGAAATTTTATCAACGTTGGTTGCGTGGCGTATCAGTCAGGTGCGGCCAATCTCTTTCTCTATTGCTATGAATGACTACGGCTTTGAGCTGCTTTCCGATCAGGAAATTCCGTTGGAAGAAGCCCTGGAGCTAGATTTATTCGGCACCGATAATTTATTGGAAGATATTTTAGCCAGCGTAAACAGTACTGAAATGGCCAAACGACGGTTTCGGGAAATTGCGGCTATCTCTGGGCTAGTGTTTCAAGGCTACCCCGGAAAATATATCGGAAACCGTCACTTGCAGGCTTCGTCGCAAATTATCTACGATGTATTTCAGAAGTACGATGCTGACAATCGGCTACTTACTCAGGCGTTAGACGAAGCTTTGTACCAGCAGATAGAACATGCGCAGTTGGCTGAAACCTTTGAGCAGATCAATCAGCAGCACTTTTTAATCAAAAACCCGCCGTATCCCACTCCGTTTTCCTTTCCGTTACTGGTTGATCGATTACGAGAAAAGATTAGTTCGGAATCGTTAGAGGATCGTATTTTGAAAATGCAGCGACAATTAGAGTCTTATGCAGCGAATGGGGAGAGTTGATTTTTCGATGTGCTGATTTGTTGATGTGCTGATGGGTAAATATGTTTGTGGGCATCTTGAACTTTAAACTCAGAACTTTGAACTCAATTTAGCTAAACAAAAAGGAGAAATTTGACTTTATTTACTTAATGATAAGTAAGAAGTATTCGCTAATTTTTTTAACTACTGCGCTATTTTTTCTCACCAGCTGTCATCGGGGAATTAGCTTTCTTCCCACGAAAGTTCAGCGATTGTTCATAGCCTTGCCCCCGATTGAAGAGACAAAGGTCAATCGGCAGAAACTTAAACTGATGAAGCGCGATTGGAATGGTCAGCTTGCTTTCCAGACAGATCAGTTTAATACTTTATTAGATCCAACTACTGCGGCTATTAGTAATATTGTAGTGCCCGATTTTACGGCTGAAGAACTAGATAGCGCAGTGAACCGGCTATTTATGTTCCCTTCTTTGGCTTCATCCAGTCCCTATGGCTTTGCCAAAAATGACTTAGTTGACTATCCTGATTCAGTTTATCGTAAGCGTTTCCGCCAGATTAGCACTGATATTCCGCTCGTATTCAATAATCAGGTAAGAACTTTTATTGAGGTGTATGCCATTCGCAAGCATGATTTAACCCAGCGGATGCTGGGAAAAAGTGTACTGTATTATCCGTACATCGAGCAGATACTCACTGAACATGATATTCCCGATGAACTAAAGCACCTGGTAATGGTGGAATCGGCTTTGGAAACTGGTGCTGCTTCCTCTAAAGCAGCCGTTGGCTTATGGCAAATTCGGCCAGCTACTGGGCGAAGTTTGGGGTTAACGATCAACCGCACGGTAGACCAACGGCTAGACCCCTATGCTTCTACCCGAGCTGCCATACGCTACTTAAAAAAGCTGCGTGGTATGTACGGTAACTGGCCTATGGCGATTGCGGCTTATAATTGCGGGCCGGGTAATATGCACAAGGCTATTGTTCGAGCGGGGGGAAGTAAGAACTTTTGGCGAGTGCAACGATTTCTACCTCGCGAAACCCGCAGCTACGTACCCGCTTTTATGGCGTTGGTCTACCTTAACGAATTTCAGCCGGAACATAACCTGCGCCCGGAGTATCCTGAGCTTTCGTTTCGCGCGGTAGATACAGTACAAATTTATCAGGAGATTTCGTTAGAAGAAATTGCGGAGTATACTGCCGTGAACTTGGAGGAGTTACAGTTTTTAAATCCAGCCTTAGTTCGGAATAAGGTTCCGTTCTGGAAAGGGGGATATTCGCTAGCTCTGCCGCTGAATAAGATTGCTCAGTTTGAACGTGAGCGTAGTTACCTATTTGCCCCCCACAATTATGCTAACCAAATAGCCAAAACGGCCCGAATAACCAAACAGAGGCGAGCGGTAGTGCCCCAAGGCTCTAATTATACCAAGCTAATCTATCGGGTACGAAGAGGAAATACGATGGTAAATATTGCCCGACGTTACGGCTGCTCAGTAAACGATATCCGAGACTGGAATGCCAAGTCCGACCATATTATTCGGGTAGGAGAGGAGCTCACTTTATATATCGCTAAAAGTCGGACCTCTCCCTAGTAATTGGTTGTACGCCTATTGTGGGAGGGGAAAGACCAAAAACGGAACTGCGGTATTTACCAACCACTTCAGGGTCTTAGGTAATCCCTCAGACCCTTCCGGTTTTCCCCCGCCCCGGATAAGTTCCGGGGTGTCCGGGGTCAGGTTTCCCTCCTAAGACTTTACTGCTTGATTGATCTTGCGACGATTCTTAGGCACCACCACCAATAGCAAGTACAATCCAATCAGCACCAGCGGAATACTCAGCCACTGCCCCATATTCAGCGGAATGTTACCTTCCCAATCAACTTGATCTTCTTTGAAAAATTCGTGCACAAAGCGCAATCCAAACACGAAAATTAGAAATAGACCAAGGAACAATCCTTCGGGAGTTTTTTCTTTCATTCGCGACCAAAGGAATAGTAACAACACAAAGACCAGAAAAGTAGTGATTGACTCGTACAATTGAGCCGGGTGCCGCGGAATGCCAAATGTTTGGATAGTTGCCACGTAAGCGCCCCGTCGCTGAGTTAATTCATAATCGAGCGAAGTTGACGGCGGTTCGTAAATATGCTCCCGAATAGAAGCGTAACGGGTGAGTACGCCTTTTACTTGGTTTTCTAGATAGCTGCGGATTTCTGCTTCCTGATAACCACCTTCTCCAAAGGTGATAGCAACATCGATAGGTCGGTAGGGCGATTCTTCCGGGCTATACTCTGGCCCTTCTGGGTTTACTGGTCCTGGCTCGGAACGGTCGCTGGCGGCAATAGTAACCGATTCGATACCTTGCGTATTCTCTAAAGCATCCATCAAGCTGTGGGCGAAAACTACTCCGTAATCACTTTGAGTAGGTTTACCAATAATTTCGGAGTTCATGAAATTACCGAATCGGATAAGTCCGCCGGTAAGGGCTACCACAATCACAATGCGGTCTACCACCCAAAGCCAGCTTTGTCGGGGGCGTTTTTGTCGTCTAATCTGCCCTTTAAACTTTACGAAGTCATATTTTATATCGTAGTTACTGTAGAGAAACAGGGCGAATAAAATGCCAATAGCCGCTCCATGGCTGGCCAGTCCTCCTTCCCAAATTTTTAAAATATCGATGGGGTTCGCCAAATATTTAGCCGGTTCGTAGAAGAAGACATGTCCTAGTCGAGCACCTAAGATAGTGGCCAGTACCATAAACACGGTCAGCGTTTCTACATCGCTTTCCTGATGGCCTTCCTTCCGAAAAACATAAAACAGAACTTGCTGAGAGATCAGAAACCCCGCAGCAAATAGTAAGCCGTACCAACGAGGCGACCACGACAACCATTCCCAAGAAAATACTTCCGGGTTGGCTGTCCACACAATAAACTCAAATAATGATAGCATATTGATTACTTCTTTGGGCGCAAAGATATGATTTTTCTAGTAACGGAATAGATCAGCCAAGAATCTGTATTTTAAGTTGATTCCGGCTAGAGTGAAAGCAACCAAAACTCTCTATTCAGTGTCTTTTATGTACATGAAACAGCTAACGATTATTCTATCATTAACATTCTTCACACTGGCTTGCCGCGAAGATGATGCCATCAGCCAAGCATTTAGATTGGACGAAGGTACCTACGAAGGTGTATTCTACCGCAGTAGCCCTAATGCCCGCTGGGCGGCAGCGGATGTTACCTTAACATTTGAAGATGGACGCTTTTCGGGTAGTAGCGATCAAGACAAATATCCGGCTATCTGCGAAGGTACTTACCAATTAGTAGAGAGCAATCGGGTTATATTTAGTAACGACTGCATTTGGACAGCCGATTTTGACTGGAGGTTTATTCTGGACGATGAGTTTCAAGTCACCAAACGAAATCAGAAATTAGTAATTACTCGGGAGTACGAAGGGGAGGTAGTAGATACCTATGAGCTTAAACTGGAATAAGTAGTTGCCTACCTTACCTGCTGAAAGCAGTATAACCGTTGATTATAGCGGTAATTTAGCCGTTATTCGCGAGCTATTATGGTAAGAAGAATAATTAAGAGCCTGTTGTTGGGATTAGCCTTGTGTACAGTCGGGCTAGTATTTTTCGGCAAAGAAGAACTCTTTCACTTTTTAGCCCAGTCTGAGCGGGTAGAAGCTTCGGTACTAGTAATTGAAGGCTGGATTTCGGAAAAAGCTCTGTTGCAAGCTGTTGAGGAAATAGAAAGTAATGACTACCGCCAGGTATTTGTCACCAGCATCGCTCACGATTCGGTATTTAGAATGTATAGTCAGGGGGGGCTTCGCTTCTATTTATCGGATATTGAATTAGTCTGGCAGCAACCGTTTCAAGAGATACAGATTAGTGCTTACGGCAGAGCGGCTCTGGGAATTCAAGCCCACGCTAAGGTTATTTTAGACACCAATCAAGTGGGTGAGTTTACGGCTACGGATGAACTTATCTGGCATTCTATTATTCTTCCTCAACCTACCAAAGCTGACTCAATTACTATCGTCTACGATAATAATCATCGGGTTGGTAATGAAGATCGGGATATGTTTGTGTACGCCATTCAGCTAGATTCTATGACGATTCCGGCTCAGCATCCGTCAGTTCGTTACGATCGGGATAAATTAGATGGGAATAACGTATTTCGAGCTGATTACGAGGGTATTGCTGCTGAAGCTTCGGAGTTTCTTATTGCTGAAGGAGTCGATAGTGCGATGCTGAAGACGCTTACTGCCTTACCGGTTATTTTTGAACGTACCTATGCTTCGGCTCTTATGGTAAAAAAACATTTGCAGGAAACCACCGAATCTATTGTTGTTTTTTCACAAAGTGCTCATGCCCGGCGCAGCCGGTTGGTTTATCAGCGAATGCTGGGGGATACGGTAGAGGTAGGGGTTATTGCCGCCTACTCTAACCATGAAGCGCAGGAGAACTGGTGGCAAGAACGAGGTTCCCGGAATTATGTGTTGCTACAGTTGGCTAAATATCTCTACACAAAAATCCTCTTTTTTCCTTCAGATAAGGATACTGTGTTGTTAAAGAAGATAAAAAAGTAATAATTGGTTTCTCTTTCGTAGAAGGTGTCGTATATTAAAAAAGCGTAATATTACTGCATTCGGGTGTTGCTTTGCTCATGAAAAGTTTGGTAGTTCTTTCTAAGAACTACACAGTAGTATTAACGTTGTGCGTCGGTCGCTTGAACACCAATACCCGAATGCACAAATTAATTTTTTTACAGTGGGAATATGAAACAAACTCTACTACTTCTCTTATTGGTTAGTGGCGTAAATATTGCCTTAGCCCAACGAACAACCTGGAGCGTAAATATAGCCCCAAGTATATCACATCGTTTACCGCAAACTAAAACGCTGCCCGCGCTGGAAGAGTCGGTACGAAACGGCGAGAGACCTATGCACACCTTCGATTTTGGTATTGATTTTCGAACGGCTATCAACGATCATTGGTACGTAGGAACCGCCCTACTGTACTCTCAAAAAGGATTCGCTAATACCCACGTAGACATTCCTTACCCTAATATCCGCGTTTCCCGCGCTCATATCATCGATTTTATTCAGAACTATCTGGAAATACCATTTTTCGTAACGCGTACTGTTTTTAAAAATGATAGGTTTCAGTTGTATCCTATGGTAGGAGTGACCAATAGTCTACTGATCGCGGAGAAAAATCGAGTCGCAGTGCGGGGTGGGGAGGTTGATAAAGATGTGGAGGAAGCACTAACTAAACCTTATCTACGAACCAAACAGGTGCATAACATCGGACTGCTCGGCGGTTTCGGTATTCAAGCTAGTGTAGACCCCAAAACGTTTATCGGCTTGGAAGCTCAATCTAAAGTAATGTTATCGCCTCTCGCCGATATTTCTTCACAATCGCAGCGAAATTTATACAGCGTTGGCTTGAATTTTCGCTTTGTTCGTACCTTGCGCTAATGTTTTCATCAATATCTCTCAGACAGTTTGGTTACCTACTCCTTAGCCTAGGCTGTTTAGTCGCTTGCAAGACCTCAGCTCCTACTACAAATGTTCAGTCTTGGCCTATTAAGTGGGACCAAGAGCGGGTCCAGCTCTCGCTGGATTATATGCAGGAGCACTACGGTATGAATCCGGATTATCCAATAATTGATCCTCAGATGATCGTTGTACACTGGACCGCTATTCCTACACTGGAAGCATCTTACAACGCTTTTTACGATTCGCGCTTACCAGGCTCACGAGCTACTATTGGGAAAGCCAGTCCATTGAATGTATCCGTTCCTTACTTGATTGACCAGGATGGTACGATCTACCAAATGATGCCCGACACACTATTTGCTCGCCACGTAATTGGGCTAAATCACTGCGCTATTGGTATTGAGAATGTAGGAGATGGCAATGAGCATCCACTAACCGAGGCTCAGTTCAATGCTAACGTACAACTTATTCGCGAACTGGTAAAGAAGTATGATACTCGCTACGTGATTGGTCACCACGAATACCAGCAGTTCATCGATCACCCGCTCTGGAAAGAAAAAGATGTTAACTACCTAACCGAGAAAAGCGACCCAGGCGATGATTTTATGCAACGTTTACGAAGTCAGCTTAGTGATCTTAATCTAAATCCGCTTCCGGAAAAATCTGCAGTTCAACAGGGAGTGGCGGGCCAGGTTCGATGGTATGAAGGCAATCTGATGCCGACCATCACCGAAGGTGCTACTGACTCACCAAATAGACAAGGCGACCCCATTCAGCGCACGCTACGTATTTATGAGCTAACTCATCGTGATGAGGCAGTTCAAAAAAGCCAGTTTTTTCAAGCTATTCAAACTAAATTAGTAACTGAGATAGCTACCGATTCATTAGGCAAATTTGAGCTATCGCTTCCGGTTGGTCAATATTCTTTATTGGTGGAAGAGGCCGATGGTTTGTTCGCCAATCAGTTTGACAGCGAAGGAAACATCGCTCCTTTTTCGGTACAAGCCGATAGTATTACCCAAATTAATGTAAGAATAGATTACCGCGCGGTTTATTAGTGGTGTATAGTCAATAGTTAATAGGCATTAGTCTATTTTTCTTTCTACCATTTACCATTTCACGTCTTCCCTCTCTTTTTAGAAATTTTTTATT
>CAKZPJ010000261.1 GCA_937138955.1 uncultured Flammeovirgaceae bacterium
CAGAACCTGAGCGATTCACAATTGTTGGCCTTTGGGGTGAGTATATATTGAAGCCTCAAACGAAAATGTACGCAAGCTTACCAGAAATTGAAGACCTAACAATGCATTTAGCTGAGATTAGTAAATTAAAAACAGTAGAACATTCACTTATTAGATTGAAATCCGGTTGATTAGCTTACATGACAAAACGAATTGACAGGAAGAAAGGAAGTAAGCTTCATATGGAAGATATGTGTCAAATAACTGAACGAATGACAGAACACAAGTACAAAGGATCATATGAGCAAATTGCTAAGGCTATAAAAAAAACACAGCTAATCCGGGTTTGAACGTTACTGATTTCTTTGAATTAGTACTGTTTAGTTTTTTAACCGGCAACAATGATATGCACCTTAAGAACTTCTCTCTGTTGAGAGGAAACATCGAGTATGATTTATGCCCTGTTTATGATCTAGTCGCCTCCGAACTAGTAGTCGAGGGAGATGATGAAGATCTTGCGTTGAACTTAAATGGCAAAAAGAAAAAAATCAAAAAGAAAGATTTTGAGATTGCTATGCAGGGTGCTGGTTTGAACCAAAAGGTTATAGAAAACATATTCAAAAAATATAAAGAGTTGATACCAAAATGGTCTAAATTCATAGAAGGAATTTTCTTAAATGAATCAATGAAAGAAGAATACAAATCGCTACTTTATCGCAAATTGGCACAAATTGAACGTTGAAAAAGCTAGCCGCAACAATGGGTACAGAGCATACCTTGCGGGATAAGCACCATATACAAAACGTTAAGCATTATACATGAACACTAGCTTAAAATGAAATCTTTTACGATTCTAATAGTTCTCGGTATTCCATTTTTATCGCCAGCACAATCAAATGACTGGCGGTTGATTTCCAATGGACAAAAAATATACGAACATGGCTATTGCGATCAACCCTATATAGTAACCACAAATGATGGTACCTGGGTGTGTACTTTTACTACTTCCCCCGGGCGCGAGGGTGATGATGTCCAATATATTGTCTCTACACGCTCTTCTGACCAGGGAAAATCATGGTCGGTTCCAGTCGAGATTGAAGCCGCATCTTCGGGCGTAGAATCTTCCTGGGCGATGCCCTTAGTTACTAAATTTGACCGGATTTACGCATTCTACACGTTTAACGGAGATTCTATTAGAAATTTACCAGACGGATCAAGCATGCGAGCAGATACTCACGGATGGTATTGTTATCGTTACTCTGATGATAAAGGGAGAACATGGTCTAAACGATACCGGCTTCATATGCGAAAAACAGCCGTTGATAGGGAAAACGATTTCTCCGGGAAAGTACAAATGTTTTGGGGTATTGGAGAGCCTGTCTCGAAAGGGAATGATGTATGGTTCTCATTTACAAAACTTGGTAAGTATTTTCTGGAAGAAGGCGAGGGTTGGCTCTATCATTCTGATAATATTTTGACTGAAAAAAATGTATCTAAAATAAACTGGCAATTGTTGCCTGATGGAGACTTTGGTATAAGAAGTCCTAATCTGGGATCGGTTCAGGAAGAATTTAATATTCAACCAATGAATATAGAGAATGGGTTGTATTGTGTTTATCGGACCACATTAGGGCAGCCAGCGCATGCGTATAGTTATGATAACGGCAAAACATGGTCTGAGCCAGCGTTGATCAGTTACTCCAATGGAATGCCACTGCGAAACCCCCGAGCGTGCCCAAGGCTATGGAAATGTAAAAATGGTAAATACCTGCTTTGGTATCATAACAATGGAGGAAAGGGTTTTGAACACCGAAATCCGGCATGGGTATCAGGAGGGATAGAAAAAAATGGTAAAATATATTGGTCGCAACCAGAAATAGTAATCCATGGCTCCGATCGCTCTTACGAAACCGGGCGATTCAGCTATCCGGATTTGGTGGAAGAGGACGGCAGATATTGGGTTTCCACCACTCAGAAAACTACTGCTACGATCCACGAAGTTCCCGCAAGTTTTTTCGAAATGTTATGGAGCCAGTTTGACGAGCCTAACATTGTTTCTAATGGACTTATTAGATGCTTTGACCGGCTTCCGAGTAATAGAAATATAAAACTTCGTGAGCCATTAACAATGGATAATGGTGGTTTCGCTTTAGACCTATGGATTAAAATTGATGAATTTGAAGAGGTCACCATTTTTGAAGGAACAGATGCTAAGAAGAAAGGTATTGAATTGGCTTTAAGCAACAATGGAACCCTCGAGTTCATGTTGACTAACGAAGGCGAAACGATGAGATTGACATCGGACATAAACCGTCTGAAAAAAGGGAAATCGCACCATGTGGCCATCATCATTGATGCAAACGCTAAAATTTGTTATATGCTTATTGATGGAAGTATTTGCGATGGAGGCGGTAAAGAGGTTTTTGGATTTAGCTGGTTTAATGAAGCGTTGATGGGAATAAAGATACAAAATCTATCTGCCAAGAATTTTAATGGAGAAGTCGATAAACTACGCCTGTACGGACAACAGATGTTTGCCAGCCAGTTGGTAAATAACTACAATACCGAAAAACTAGAAATAACACGATGCTCAACAAAAGCTAAAAAGCCTCGAGACGCATTTTAGCTGAGACCGCTGTACCCTGAGTTAAAGACAAGCAGCACAAAATATTTGGCTTTAGCGTAAGTAGATTAATGAATAACCCGGAGTCCGAAGTTAAAGGTTTGTCCGGCACCTTCGCCGGGGCTGCCCAGCCAGAAGTTGGTGTACAGTAACTCACCCTCGAGCAAGCCCGGAATGATTTGGTACTTAGCACCCAAACCAGCTTGGGAAAAGAAGGAACTAAAGAGTTTAACCCGGTTGGCATTCATCCCGCTTTCGTCCTGAAAGTCTTCTACGTGCTTGATCCAAGCCTCCAGTGAGGTATACAACGTGAAGCGGGAATTCGGGAAATAGTTGAAAAACACAGTAATAGGCGTTTCAATGAAAGCCTGATTACGAAAAGAATCCCGTGGAAACGATGTCCATACCGATCCCCGAACAAATAGCTGAGTACGAGAAGATAAAGGAATATCGTAAAAAGCTTCATTGATCCACAGGAAGCGATCAAACTCTAGAAATAATCCTGGGTACATGGTATCCGGTGCCCGGCTTTCGGTATCGCCTGAAACTGGAATCAGAAAGGTGCTTTGGAAAGATAATCGCGAGGCATTCTTGAACGGGGCTATTTTAATTTTGGGGCCAACTCCAGTCAGGCCAACTCGGTTGCGTCGTCCCTGACCATCGTTAATATTTACGTACTTCACCCAAATATCTAACCCCAGTGAATATTTGGGGCTGATGCCGTACATGAATTGATTAATTCCGGTGGCGAATGTCTGCCGTCCATCTATCCGCTGACCATCTTTCTGAAGCTGATCATCAAAGGCTTTGGTTTGGGTATACACATTGGTGAAGTGCTTAAACTCCCACTGCCCTTTATTTAGTAGTACGGAAGGAGTATACTGTTGCAAATTAGTCTGAGCAAAGGCAGAATTAATCGCGACTATCAATAGTGCGAAAACGATGAAACGAAGTAGAGTTTTCATATAGTACGATTATTTTACTTTGAACAGAGGTTGGGTCAGTAAGCGGATGGAAACAATTATTTTAATAGCTCTAAATCACGGATTAGAATTTTACGGCGGTCGAAGTTGATAATATTCTTTTCCTTTAGCTCATTCAGAATAGTGGTTACCGTTTGTCGCGAGGTTCCGGTGAGACTAGCAATATCTTGATGCTTAAGGTGGTTGGGGATCATTGTTTCAAAACCTACTTTTCGGCCTTTTTCCTGAGCCATATCGCGCAGAAATTCTATCACTCGGGTGCGAGCATCCTTAGAAATCAGTAGTTCAATGCGCCGCTCTAGTCTTCGTATTCGCTTCCCTATCAGCTTAAAAATGCTTAAGCTCAACTCCTGATTATCAGTCATCCGAGTTCGCATATTATCTAGCGCCATTGGGCAAACAATGGTATCATTGTCAAGTACTACTGCAAAATCGCGATGACTTTCTTCTCCGGTTAAAGCCATTTCTCCGAACACTTCACCGGAGGTAAGAATGGTTTTAACAATCTCCTTTCCGTCTTCCGAATACATCCCAACCTTCACTCGTCCTTGCTTAATAATATAGACGTACTCCGAAGGTTCGCCAATAGTATAAACACTATCGTTTTTTTGATATTCTCGGTGCTCAATCTGGTTGTCTAGCTCTACAATCCTCTGAGGACAGAAGATATTGACAAAATTCGCTTCTTCAAAGAACCAGTAGTTTGTTTCAGTATTCATAATATAAATAGTCTGGTTTGCTAGTAGCCTATTGTTCAGCGATGTCGGCTACTATACAGAATACCAATTTCTTCATCTAAGAGTTGCCTACTTCAGTGTATGTTACCGAAATGTAAGCCGGCTGTGAAACTTTTGTGAAGTTTGTAAAAAAACTAAGCTCAAACATTTCTATTCGTCGACCTGAATAATCTGTTAGCCGATGACAAAGGTGTGCAGTGAAATCCTTATGTTTGATAGAGTACTCAAACTTTTTCTACCATGAATTTCCTAACAGTATTTTTAATTTCCTGGCTATCAACCCTTGCGCCCCATTCAGATACCCCACCTACTCCCTGCAAGAATAGTCAATACATTTTGGCACAAAGCCAATTGAAATATGATGCTAACCAACAGTGGAGCGAGACGGAATTAAGATTGCATATTCAAGAACCGAGAATCAATAACCCTCAGCGATACTCCCGAATCGTGCTCAATAATGCCAGTAGCTATTTTGAGATTGAAAGAGACCGGAATGAAGGTGCTATCAAGCGAATTATTGATGAGAGGGGAACACTTCGGGTACTGCTTAATGATAGTGAGAGTATTGCGCCTGCGATTAAAGAAAAGTACGGTTTAAACCAAGAACGTAGTGAAGGGTATCGTAACTTTTACCAAAAAATGTACGGACTGCCTATGTCTGTCACTGATGATTTCTATGACGAAATAGCTCCGGCCGAACCAGTTACATTTGAAGGTGAAGAAGCTTACCGTATTTCATTAGAACTCAAGCAAGAAATGATTAGCAGGTACTGGCGAATGATAGTTTCTACTGAAGATTATACGTTGTTAGCGGTTGAGTTTTATCATCCCGAAAATCCGGAAGAAGGCGAGATTATAAAGTTTGAAGACGTTGTGCAAGTAGACGGCATTACCCTACCTAGGATGCGACACTGGTACGAAAAGCAAACTAATAAGTATTTGGGCTCGGATATTATTGTGGAAGAGCTCGATTAGTTGAGCCATTTAGGCAAATTCTATTCTCTGATTCCTGTTCCGGTATATTACCCACAGAGAAGCGATAATAGTGGCTCCAATTACAATAGCATAAATGTATACAGAGTTCAGATAGAATATGTATCCATCAGAACTCTCATAAAGCGTAGATTTAGCTGTAAAGTCACGATCATTGAAAATAGTATATAATACAATTCGAGAGATACCCTCTGATAGAATAAACATTGCAGGTATTGGCCAGAGGTGTTTTATATGTTTTACTCTAACTTTGACTAAACTATAGCCCAAGTAAAATAGAATAGTGATTAAGAAGCCCTGAACGATCCAATCACCAATGTTAAGGTAAGCCTTAATGCTATTGTTTGAGAGCTCTTTTAGAGCGAGAACAACCAAAAATGATATTGCTTGCGCTACGTTCAAAATTAATTTTATCCCCATCACTAAAACAACTGCTATTGAGATTATCTGAAGAAAGCTGTTCCAGGGTTTGACCCTAGCAAACTCTTTTTGAATAGTGCTAGAATCTCCGAAGCGCATTTTAGCCACAAAAAACGATTCTTCAGTATTCAATCCTGAGCCTTGCAGGGAGGCGGCTTCGTTGCGGAAATGATCGTAAATTTGATCCTTCTCTTCTTCCGAGAGAATTTCGGCTGAGTCTACTTGACTTATATACTGGCCGATAGCCGCATCTAGATCAAACGAGTTTGTGGATTCCATAGCGTAGTCATAATTTGATTGATACTAGTCCATTCGTTTTTTAGCTCGTGCAAAGCTGTCTTTCCCGGCTGATTAAGAGTGTAGTACTTTCGGTTTCTTCCTTCTTCTTGCTTGATGTAAGAAGACAGCAAACCCTTCTTTTCCAACTTTAGCAATACCGGATAGAGTGAGCCTTCTTTCCACTGTAGTGACCCACCCGATATTCGCTGAACATCCTTGATTAGCTGATAGCCATAATTATCCTTCTCCGCTAATAAAGAAAGGACAATAGGAATGGTAGAAGCAGCTACTAAATCTTTAGAAACCATATATACTTTGAAGTTCTAGGCATCAAACATACCTAGAACTTCAAAGTATAACAAATAAATCTTCTTTTTTTGTTTCTTTACAGCCAAGAAGTTGCTAGTAACAAATGCTATCCGGATAGAATGAGATATCTACTGGTAGCATAATCTCTCAGATGCTATTTAGGCAGCGAGAAAGTGAATATTGTCCCCTTGCCAAGCTCAGAGTCTACGGTAATATCGCCTCCAGACTCTTCTACCAGCTTTTTCGCGTTAGCTAAACCCAGACCGACCCCGTATTCGCCGTAACGGTCTACACGGTTAAGAACAGTAAAGATTTCAAATATTCTTTCGTAGTCCAAATCGTCTATTCCTGGCCCATCGTCGGAGACAAAGAACTCGTAGAATCGCTCATCCTCACGAACCCCCACTTCTACCTGAGCAACTGCCTTATCGCTATATCGAATAGCGTTGGAAATCAGATTTAGCAGTAGTTGCAGCACCGCACCCTTGTTAATATGAAGCTCTTCGGCTTTGAAGGAAAATTCAATAGTGTAGTCGCCGGACTTAGGGTATACTTCTACTAGTTTTTGCTGAATTTCGGCTGACGATACATTCTCCTTTTCTCTTCTTTTTACGTAATCTGTCTTAGCATTCTGTAGGATTCCATCTACCATACTACTTAACTGCGCCGTTGAATTCTCCATAGAAGAAAGGAGTTGCACGCCCGCATTATCCAGTTGTTGACTATACTCTTTTTGAAAGGTAGCGTAGCTGTTGGCAATATTTCGTAGCGGCGATTGGATGTCGCCCGCCGCTACTTCAGCAAATCCCTCCAACATCTTGTTCTTTTCCTCTAACTGCTCGTTAGCTTTACGAAGTTCGTATTTGCTCTTACGCAGTTCCAGCAACTTCATTACCTGATTTGATAAAGCTTCTAGGGCTTTCTTCTGATTTTTGGTTAATCGGCGGGGCTTTTTATCAATAACACACAAAGTCCCTAGTGGCATTCCTTCTTCAGTTACCAGTGGCACTCCCGCGTAAAATACAATATACGGATCGCCGGTTACTAACGGGTTCTCCAGAAATCGTTTATCCTTGCGGGCATCTGGCACTACAAATAGCTGATCGGGTTGTTGAATAGCGTGAGCACAAAAAGAATACTCTTTGGGTGTTTCATCAACGGGTAGCCCGTGGTGCGACTTAAACCATTGTCGCTGATCGTCAACCAAAGAAATAAGGGAAATAGGAATATTACATACTTCAGAAGCAATGGCGGTCAGGTTGTCGTAATCACGATCGGAAAATGTGTCGAGAATGGAGTAAGAGTCTAGTGCTTTTAGGCGAAGAGTTTCGTTTGACGAATTAGGTGTAAAATCCATATGTTTGTAGTAGAAAAGTAAAAAATAGCCGCGTTTGCATTGTTATTATAAGCAGATTGATGGCGAATAGCAAGTATCCAACCTAATACTAATTTGATTTATTACTGACTGTTTATGCTCTATACGGTAAGCAGGGTAAATTCAACTCGGCTAAGTAAAAGCCAAGGTAAAACCCCTGCTATCGATAGTAAAGGTATCTGGCAAAATTCTTATGTTTGGTTAAACATTTAAAATTGATCTAATACTTTTTACGCGCTACTTCTAACCCCCAATTTTTACTATGCCAACCACCGCAACCACCACCCAATTCACCTTTCAAGCCGTACGCAGCGATGCTGACAAAGAAGCTTTTCGCCAACTTCCCTATCAAATTTATCGAGGTGATCCTAACTGGGTTCCCCATATTCGGCAGGAGGTAGAAGCCGTCTTTGACCCCAAGCAGAATACCTTCTTCACCCACGGGCAGGCGGAGCGTTGGATTATGCGGAACGCTTTGGGAGAGGTAGTAGGTCGGGTAGCCGCGTTTATTAATGACAGGAAGGCTAATACTTTCAATCAGCCCACTGGAGGGTTGGGCTTTTTTGAGTGTATTGACGATCAAGATGCAGCCTTCGCTTTGTTTGATCAGTGCAAAAGTTGGCTCACCGAGCGGGGTATGGAAGCGATGGACGGTCCAGTGAACTTTGGGGAGAATAACAAGTACTGGGGACTGATTACTGAAAACTACGATCTAAAACCTTACTACGGACAAAATTATAATCCCGAGTACTACGTCCGGCTGTTTGAAGCTTACGGTTTTCAGGTATACTTTAACCAGTATATTTTCCATAAGTTGTTTGCTACGCCTTTACCCGAACTCTTCCAACGTCGCTCTGACCGGATAAAAGCGCAACCGCAGTACGCGATCCGAACTTACGAGAAAAATCAGCCACTGAAGTACGCTCGTCACTTTATGGAAATTTACAACGATGCCTGGGAAACCCACGACAACTTCCGGGCGATGACTGAGCAGCAAGCCCTGAACTTACTAAAACAGATAAAACCAGTGGTAGATGAGCTACTACTGCATTTTGTATACTATGAGGATAGTCCCATTGCATTTATGGTGGCTTTACCCAACATCAATCGACTCTACGAAAAGGTAGGCGATAATATGAACCTTTGGGGCAAGCTAAAATTCTTGTTTCACCAAAAAACCACCAATGTGCGCGATTGCTACGGAGTAGCTTTCGGAGTGAAGCAAAAGTACCAAATGCGAGGCATTGAAGGGCTAATATTTGACAACTTACGGGAGGTTTGCTGGAATGAAAAAGAGCAACGCCATAAGTACGACACCTACATAGTCACTTGGGTAGGCGACTTCAATCCCAAAATGGTGAGGGTAATGGAAGCCTTAGGTTGCCAACGGGTTCGTACCATGGCAACTTACCGCAAACTGTTTGACGAAAACGCTGAGTTTGAACGCTCGCCGATTATCTAACGATCAGAGAGAACACGAGCCTATTGATCGGTTTTAATAGCTACCTTTTCCTGATATACCTCCCCTTGGTAGTGAATGTGCAGTACGTAGATACCGGGCTTTAAATGATCTACCATGAAGCGATTAGTTTTCTTCTTATTCTGCACGGTCTTCAATTTTGCATTTTGTGGGTTGTATAGTTCTAGCTTCACCTGATCTTTTAACTTTCCCTCAGTATTTGAACTATGAGCACGGGTATTTAGCTCAGGCGATGCATTTTCGATATGAGCCACATCAAAGTACTGATCGGTTGGGTTGGGATAAATAGCAAAATTACTATTTCCACTTCCACAGTTTAGAGACACTAGCTTGTCCCGATAGCCACTACGGTTGCAGC
>CAKZPJ010000262.1 GCA_937138955.1 uncultured Flammeovirgaceae bacterium
TAACAGCTGGTAAAACAAATGCCCCCGTCCAGGCTAACTGTCGAGTACCAGAGTTATCCACGTAATCAGAAATGGTTTTAGCGGTGAAGAAAGATAGTGCGGCTGCGTATGAAGTGTGTCCAGAGAAGAATGAAAAATTATTTCCTCGCATTGTGCGGATTTCATCGGGTGCTTCGCTATTGTAGGTGTACGGGCGAGGTCGTTTTACTAAAGCTTTGGTAATTCCAGTTAGAGCTTCGTTAATAGCTACTGTTTCCAATAGAATTACTCCCAAAGTACCAGCATCAGTTCGTGCATCATCAAAAGCCAATAGGGTGAGTGGCAGAGCAAAAGAGACACTTACTAATACATCGCTAGCAGTTTTGGCACCTTCGTGGTAGTTGCCCTTCGACAGGCGGTCTATTGCAAAAACATCGCTAATGCTAAAATTCGCTATATCCTTCAGCATTAGGGGCTCCCTTTTCTCTCGTAATAAAATGCTAGTGGCTGTGCCCGCGGCTCCTACTGAAAGTAGTGTGATCTCGCGAGCCGTTTTTAATTCATAGCCTTGACCGTAAGTTGTTTGGTTGCTAAATAAGAGAAAGAATAAAGCAATTCCCCAGGGAAACCATCGCTGCTGGTATGGCTTGATTTTCATAATAGATTAAAAAATTAGGACTAGACTAATGTTTAATCTATTAAGAATAACAAAGGTTTAAGTCTAATGTAGTATTTGCCCTAAAATAACACTGATAAGAAATATTTTATATTTTAAATTTGAATAATAATATTAACAAGTCTAAATAATTATTCAGATGAAGAATTTACAGAAGCTATTTTCAACAACGTTGGTCGTTTGTTTAGCTATTACTTTGTTTTCTTGTGATAAAGAAGATGAGCAACTTTCTACCGAGGTTGGTATCGTTGGCAAGTGGCAAATAGAGTCTACTGACATTATGATTGATGGTAAGTCATACGAAGCTTACATTGAGGAATCAATTAGCGAATTGAAGCAGCAATTGGGTGATAACTACTCTGAGACAATGGGTGATGCAATAAGAGCTTCACTTGATGAATTTGATCCAAATAGCGCGTTTGAAAATACAACCATTGAGTTTAAAAGCGACAAAACGGTTATTGTTACCGACGAAGATGGTTCAGGTACTGGAACTTGGGTCGCTGATGGTAAGCAGTTGACGATAAATTTTGACGACGAATCTCAGAAGTATACGGTACGTTCTCTAACCAACAGTCAGGCATCTTTGGCTATGGACGGAGGCTTTGATGATATTGAAATAGAAGACGCCGATTTACCAATGACAACTGAAATGATTCTGAATCTGAAAAAATAACTGAGTTCTTATTTTACTTTACAGCCACATTTTCTCTGGAAAGTGTGGCTTTTTTTATAGCCGATACCCAACCCCAACCCGCAAGGCGGCATTGCCTCGCTCGAAATAATAGTCACCCATCACCTCAATGCGCCATTCGTCGGTAATGCGGCGAGCGTAGCCCACTCCAGCAGCGTAATCTACTTCATCACTAATTAAGGGGCGTAATCGGATAAATACCGGATCAATTGGGTATAGACGCATTCCGGGGATAAAGCTTAGTCGGTTCGGAGCAGTCCAGTATTCTACCCCAGCAGTGAGGGCAAGCTGCTGAATTAAGAAATAATTTGCCTCGGCGCTAAACTGAGCCTTGTTTACAAACTCAAACGGATCGTGGTTATCCGTTTTATAAGCATCAATGCCAAAGTTGAATAGAAACTGTGCTTGAGATATTGAGCTATGGAAAAGTAGTACGAAAAAAGTCAGGTAAAAAAAGTGTTTCATATAATGAATAGTAGGGTAGGTTTAGCAAAAGCTGAAATTACAGATTATTCCTGGCTTTCGTACAATTTCTTCAGGTCGTTTAATTCGTCGCGTAAGCGAGCTGCTTCCATGAAATTAAGTTCTTTGGCGGCTTTCTCCATTCTTTTCTTTGTCTGTTTCATCAACTTCTCTAAATCAGGCTTGTTCATGTAAGCAACCACTGGGTCAGCCGCAATACTGGTTTGATCGGGACCAGCGTAGGTTTTGGCCGGTGCTTTTCGGGAGTCCGCTACTTTGGTTTGCCCCATAATAGCCTCTTTCGATTTGAGTACAGTCTTCGGAGTGATTCCGTGTTCCTTATTGTACTCCATTTGCTTATTACGACGACGGTTTGTTTCATCAATTGCTACACGCATAGAGCCAGTAATGGTATCAGCGTACATAATGCACATACCATTTTCATTACGAGCCGCCCGACCAATAGTCTGTACTAAGGAACGTTCGTTTCGCAGAAAGCCTTCCTTATCAGCATCCAGAATAGCAACCAATGATACTTCGGGTAGATCTAACCCTTCCCTTAATAAATTCACCCCCACCAGCACGTCAAAATCTCCCAGCCGCAGGCCGCGCAGAATTTCTACTCGATCCAACGGTTTTATATCCGAGTGAATGTAGCGACTTTGTACTCCAGCGCGCTCCAGAAATTTCTGCATCTCTTCTGCCATTCGCTTAGTAAGGGTAGTTATCAGCACTCGCTCATTATGCTTAACTCGGTCATCAATCTCACCCAGCAAGTCATCAATTTGATTAACACTCGGGCGGACTTCAATCACCGGGTCAAGCAAACCGGTAGGGCGGATCACTTGCTCCACCACTACTCCATCTGACTCGCGTAATTCATAATCACTAGGAGTGGCACTAACGTAGATGATCTGATTGGTCATCATCTCAAATTCGCTGAACGTAAGCGGGCGATTATCCAGAGCGGATGGTAAGCGAAAACCGTAGTCTACCAGATTTACTTTACGAGAACGGTCACCGCCCCACATTGCCCGAACCTGAGGAACCGTGACGTGGCTTTCGTCAATTACCATTAGGTAGTCTTCCGGAAAATAATCTAGCAAACAGAACGGACGCTGCCCCGGTTCGCGGCGATCAAAATAGCGGGAATAGTTCTCGATCCCGGAGCAGTAACCCAGCTCCCGAATCATTTCTAAGTCAAACTCAGTGCGTTCCTGAATACGCTTGGCTTCCAAGTACCGCTGCTCTTTTTCAAAACTACCAATCTGAGCTACCAAGTCGTCTTGTATCTCGTGGATTGCTTGTTGCTGAGTATCTTTACATGTCACAAACAGGGTGGCTGGATAAATAGTGATTAAACGCTCATCGGCCAGTTTCTTGCCCGTATGCGGATCAACTCGGTGAATGGCTTCGATCTCATCGCCCCAAAAGTAAATACGGTAGGCAAAGTCGGCGTACGCAATAAAAATATCCACCGTATCGCCCTTCACCCGGAAATTCCCTCGCCTAAACTCACCCTCAGTGCGGCTATACAAAATGTCTACCAACGAATAGAGTAGCTTCTGGCGAGAAAGTAGGTCACCTTCTTGAAGCTTAACCACGTTTTTACCAAACTCATCAGGGTTTCCCAAGCCGTAAATGCAGGAAACTGAAGCTACAATCAGCACGTCACGCCGCCCTGAGAGCAAAGCAGAAGTAGCACTTAGTCGGAGCTTTTCAATTTCATCGTTGATCTGTAAGTCTTTTTCAATATACGTGTTGTTGGTAGGAATGTATGCCTCAGGTTGGTAGTAATCGTAGTAGGAGATAAAGTACTCTACCGCATTCTGGGGAAAAAACTGCTTAAACTCCCCGTACAGTTGCGCCGCCAGCGTTTTGTTATGACTAATAACTAGGGTAGGCCGATTAAGCTGCGCTACTACGTTGGCAACCGTGAACGTTTTTCCCGATCCGGTTACACCGAGTAGCGTTTGCGCTCGATCATCAGCCTTGATGCCGCGTATCAGTTGATTGATGGCTTCGGGCTGATCGCCGGTAGGTTGAAAGTCGGAAGTGAGGATGAAATCCATAGATTCAATTAACAATGTGCAGTTTACAAGGAACAATTAACCGCGATAGCTTAAGAGAAACACTACATGACAAAGGTTAGTTTATCTGATATGAAATGATTAATAACTGATAATGAATGTGAGGTGAAGATTAATCGACGGGATGAAACTTTTGGTAGTAGAATTTTTCGCGAATAATGAATTCACCACGCCACTGCTGTACTGAGACTTCAGTGAGCTGGGATGTTATTTTTTTGATGGTTAGTAAAAGTGATTTTCCATTCGCTAAACACTACCTGCGCCTTGGCATCAATAGCTTGATTCAACAGCTTACTATGGACTTCCGAAACCTTGGATACTTTCGCTTTCTCAGCAGCTAAACAATTTGTCTTTCCTCGGCGGGGTTCTTCTTCGTTTTCTTGCATCACTACGTCGTCTGCGTAGAATAACTCTATTGCCAGTAGTGTCTTGCTCTCAGTAATCATAGAATTCAGTTGTTTGACTTTTTCCTGGAGTCCATTCATTAGTCATTAATATTGCTCCAAAACTCCCAGCTTTTCTCGGCTTGAAGATGAAGCATTTCTAGACCGTTCTTTATTAGCGAGCCTTGCTGTCTCGCGCGTTTCATAAAAGCTGTTTCTTCGGGATTATACACCAAGTCGTAGCAGAAATGATCAGATGTGATTTGGCTGTAATCTAAATTTGGGTACGTATCTATACGCGGAGTCATGCCCAGTGGGGTAGTGTTGATAATCAATGGATAATCTTGAAGGTCTTTCGTTTTTAAGTCAGCGTAAGAAATAGCGGCTTTACTGGTTTGGCGGGAAACGTAAGTGTAGGGGATAGATAAA
>CAKZPJ010000263.1 GCA_937138955.1 uncultured Flammeovirgaceae bacterium
TTTTCGGGATTTAAGTAGGGGGGGAGGGGCACTTTACCAGCCGCTTCTACAATCTGGGCAAAGGAAATTTCAGCATCCCAATTGAACTGCACCAATTTTTGAGTATTATCTACCAGTTTGGCCTGTAACGTAACTTCCTGATTAGCCACAATTAATTTCTGCTCTAGAACTTGCTCAGACTTCCACTTTCGTAAATTTCCGATCATACATTCCCAAATAACCGAATGCTGGGTACTCATTGCTTCACTCATAACGGAGCTGGGCTTTATCGGATGAAGTAGTAAAATCTCAATGAGAGCTCCTAACCCCTGTTCGGTAGATGGCTTGCGGAAGAACAACCGTGCTGGAATTACTTGAGTATTATTGAAACAAAGGCAGCTATTGGCGGGGAGTAAGTTGGGAAGATCTAAGAAGCGTTGATCCTTTATTATGCTCGATTGATAAAGTAACAGTTTGGATTGGTCGCGTTGGGCAAGCGGATACTTAGCAATGCGCTCTTCCGGAAGGTCGTAATCGTAAAAATCCAGACGTAGAGAATTATCTTTCATAGAAATACCTATTTCAGAAGTAAAAATACGGGAAATTTAGCTCGGGCAATGGATTTTCCAACCGCCTGTTGTAATTTAGTCGGCTGTAAAAATCTAACTCATGAATCGAATCACTTACTACCTTACTTTCTGCTTCATTTTATTTGCATCAATTGTTCAAGCGCAATCCAATCAAATCCAGTACGATTCGGTCGACTTACAAGCACTGGAGTATCGGTTAATTGGTCCATTTCGGGGAGGTCGTTGCACTGCGGTCGCGGGCATCCCTACCAAACCACTTACTTTTTTTATGGGTACCACCGGGGGCGGAGTCTGGAAAACCGAAGATGGGGGCGGTTCCTGGCAAAATATCTCGGATGGCTTTTTTGACGTTGGTTCAATCGGTTCTATTGAAGTATCGTTGTCCGATCCCAATGTTATTTACGTAGGTACCGGATCTGCCCCTCCTCGCGGTAATGTATCCGCAGGCAAAGGAATTTATAAATCTACTGATGGAGGGAAAACCTGGAAGAAGATGGGACTAGAGGAGACCGGGCAGCTAGGAAAAATTCAGATACACCCTACCAACCCCGATCTACTCTACGTAGCAGCCTTAGGAAATATCTTTGGCCCTAATTCTGAGCGAGGAGTGTTCCGTAGTGACGATGGAGGAGAAAGCTGGGAGAGAACATTATACATCAACGATAGCACCGGAGTAATTGATCTGGTATTAGATCCAACGAACCCCCGTATCCTGTACGCCGGAGCCTGGCAGGTAGAACGAAAGCCCTGGACACTAATTGATGGTGGCGACGGCAGTGGCTTGTTTAAGTCTACCGACGGCGGTGATACCTGGAAACGCTTAGATAAAGGCTTACCTACCGGGGTAGTCGGTCGGGTAGGAGTAGCAGTATCACCCGTCAATTCTCAGCGGGTTTGGACCATTATGGAGCACGTAGATGAAGATAAAGGTGGTATCTATTTATCGGAAGACGGTGGAAACAACTGGAAAAGAATTAACCGCAAGCGAGAATATCGGCAACGAGCCTGGTACTACTCCCGACTGTTCGCTGATCCACAGCAGGAGCATACTGTTTATGTACTAAACACTGGGTTCTATAAATCGCTGAACGACGGGGCTAACTTTGAGCGCATTCCGGTTCCCCACGGCGATAATCATAATTTGTGGATTAACCCAAACGACTCCAAAGTGATGATTCAGAGTAACGATGGCGGAGCCAATGTGTCCTTTAACGGTGGTAAAACCTGGTCTACTCAATACAATCAACCTACGGCTGAGATGTACCGAGTAACGGTTGATAATCAGTTTCCTTACCGGGTGTACGGTGCTCAGCAGGATAATAGTACGATCTCCGTACCTAGCCAGGGACTTGCCGACTTTGATCCAATACAAGATTGGTATGCTGTGGGTGGTGGTGAAAGTGGGCATATCGCGGTACACCCCGATAATCCGGATTTAGTGTACGCTGGAAATTATATTGGTATCATGACTAAGCTTAACCGCGCTCAAGGTCATGTTCGTAGTGTAGAAGTGTACCCCGAGCTGAATGATGGGGTGGAGGGGCGCGACTTAAAATACCGCTTTCAGTGGAATGCACCGATCCAGTTTTCTCCCCATAATCCTGATGTACTGTACTACACATCCAACTATGTTCATAAATCTACCGACGGGGGACAGTCCTGGGACGTGATCAGTCCGGATCTTACCCAAAATATTGATGCGTATCTGGATATTCCGGGCGGACCTATCCAGCACGATAATACTGGGGTAGAACTGTACTGTACTATTTTTGCTTTTGAAGAATCGCCTTTAGAGGAAGGAGTACTTTGGACAGGGAGCGACGATGGCTTGATCCATATTTCTCTCGATGGCGGTGAAAATTGGGATGATGTAACTCCGAAGAACATGCCTTCGGAAGGTACCGTCAATACCATTGACCCTTCGGCTCACCAAGCGGGAAAAGCCTATGCCTCAGTGTACAAATACCGCGATAACGATTTCATGCCCTACGTTTACCTCACCGAGGACTACGGAAAATCGTGGAAATTGCTGACTAACGGAGAAAATGGTATTCCAAATGATCACTTTGTGCGCGTAGTGCGGGAAGACCCTGATCGGGAAGGATTATTGTACGCTGGAACTGAGTTTGGTATGTATATTTCATTTAATAATGGTGCTAACTGGCAGCCATTTCAAATGAACCTACCTATAACTCCTATCACAGATTTAAAAGTACATCAGCAAGATTTGGTGGTGGCTACTCAGGGACGTTCGTTTTGGATATTGGATGATCTTACCCCATTACACCAAATAAGCTCAGAAACTGCTCAAGCTGAGATTCATTTGTTTGAGCCTAATACGGCGTACCGAACGCAGATCCGAGGTTATCGAGGTGAGAACGTGCCGGTGAGCAAACCGAAGGGAGCGGTTATCTATTACTCTTTGAATACCGATGTAGATAGCTTGTCGTTATCAGTTTTGGATAGCGAAGGTCAGGAAATTCGCTCCTTTTCCAGTACAGAAGAGGATAATAAACTAGCAACTGAGGCCGGATTGCAGAAGTTTGTCTGGGACATGAAGTATTCTGAGCCGGATTTGATTGATGGGGCAGTAATGTCGCTCAGTTACACCGGAGGGCCTATGGCTGCACCTGGAACGTATCAGGTGAAACTGGTTGCCAATGGAGAAGAAGTTGCGCAATCACTCGAGCTGAAGGCTGATCCACGGTGGGAGAGCACTACCGAAGATTTACAAGCTCAGTTTGAATTGGCGGTAGCGGTGAGAGATACATTAACCGCTGTTCATGATCTGATTCGCACCCTCCGTAGTGCCCGAACTCAAATCACTGAGATTGCAGAACGAAGTGAAATGGCTGAATATCAGATTAAATTAAGTAGTGAGTCAAAAGAATTATCGGAAAAGCTTTCCGCGTTGGAGGATAAATTAATTCAGACTCGTAGCGAAAGTTCGCAAGACCCAATAAACTATCCGGTGAAGTTAGATAATCAGTATAGTTATCTGTATACAGTAGTGCATTCGCAAGACGCCTACCCAATCCAGAGCAGTTACGAACGTTTCGAGGATTTAAATGCTAAGTTAGCCCAGTATCGCCAGCAATTTGATGAGCTACTGCAAATCGATATTCAGGCTTTTGAAGAGACGATAGAAAATGCTGGTATTCCTCGGTTAATTTTGGATACCTCATCGCGGTAGCCATAGAAAACTATTCAACGCAGCCCTCTTTCCGGCGAGTATAGGTAATCTGAATAATCTTCCAACCTTGATCACTACGGTATAGTTGGAAGGCATTTACGCCGCAGTGGCTGAACGTGCTACCTCGGTAAAAGCGATACGGAGTCCAGGCGGTAGCCAATGCATCATCTACCCTGATTTCGTAGTTGCGGACCCGTTCATCCCATACTTCAGAATGGGGAGTACCTAGAGCCTTTAAAAACTGAGTAATGGGCGTTTCTTGTAGTTGAGCTGTACCATTGGAATCTGCAATAATAAGAAATCGAGTTTTGGAGGCCAGTATCGATTTCACCATGGTGGTATCCGCAGCGCGCATTCCTTCAAATAGTTGCTCAATAGTACGCTTAATAGAATCTTCCACCGTCTGCGCTAGAGAAAATGGGGAGTACACTGCTATAAAAATGGTCATAATTAAGAATTTTCTAGCCATTGTAGAGTATATTTATTGTACTTTTGTATAAATAAAATATCTTTTAATAAGATTAGATTCATATAATATGAATCAAATTGTTGGGATCGATGTTATATAATCGTGATAAAATTTCGGCAATAATTTTGGTTTTGCGTGGTTATTGCCCAAAGGTATACTCATATTCAAACGAACAATTTATGCTTAAATCTAAATATAATTGGATACTAACCCTCCTAACACTACCGCTACTTTGGAGTTGTCAGGAAGATGAAGAGGTAGTGATCTCGCCAATCACTGATGTTGAAGTAAACTTAGTGGATACTACTTTCCAGATAATGAAGGAGTGGTATTTATGGAATGCTGAAATGCCTGACGTAAACTCAGATGATTTCGAAACTGCGGAGGCTCTGATTGATGCTCTTCGGAATCCGTTGGATAAGTGGTCGTACATTGAAGAAGAGGAAGCTTACGATGATTTTTTCAACAACGGTCAGTACGAAGGCTATGGCTTTCGGTGGGGTCTTGACGAGGAAGATCAATTACGAATAGCTTTTACCTACCGCGACTCACCTTTTGGTAAACTTGGAGTTGATCGAAGTTGGATCATCAATAAGATTAACGGAAAAAATATGTCCACCATAATAGCTAACGGCGGAGTGACTAAGGAAATAGCTGAGTCTACGAACACCTTCGAGCTATTGGATGATGAAGGTAATATCGTTACCGAAACCCTGACGAAGGCAACTATCGGAATTAACACGGTACTACACCATCAAATTTTTGATGTGAATGATACGAAGGTCGGTTACCTAGTTTTTAATAGTTTCTTGGCTACTTCTATTGATGAGTTAAAGCCTGTTTTTCAGGAGTTTAATCAAGCGGCAATTGATGAATTAGTCTTAGACTTGCGTTACAACGGCGGCGGTCGGGTGAATGTGGCGGAATACATGGCTGCTAATATTGCAGGGAGTCGAGTTAACGGACGCAATTTTATTGAATACATATTTAATGATC
>CAKZPJ010000264.1 GCA_937138955.1 uncultured Flammeovirgaceae bacterium
TCCTCCAGTGCTCGAGGCTCCAGTGCTACGTCGTCAACCGGGGTATCAGTAGTACCGACAACTACTTTATCGTTCCAGGGTACGGCAAAGAGTACTCGGCCATCGTCAGTTTTAGGAACCATAATAGCCGATTCTCCGGGTAAGAATTTCTTGTCCAGTACTACGTGGACTCCTTGGCTTGGCTGGATAATATCTTCAGCCTTGGCATCGTCCATTTGAATAACATGATCGACAAAAACTCCGGTGGCGTTGATAACTACTCTACCGTCAATTTGGTAAGTTTTACCCGTTTCAAGGTCTTCAGCAACTACTCCCGAAACCATGTCGCTGGTTTTTAGAAGGTTCGTTACTTTCATGTAGTTAAGTAGCGTCCCTCCATTATCGGCACAGGTCTGCGCTAAGTTGATCGCTAAACGAGCGTCGTCGAACTGACCATCGTAATAGATTACCCCGCCCTTAAGACCATCTTGCTCAACGGTAGGTATCTTTTCAATCGTTTCTTCCTTTGAAAGACTTTTTGAGGGACCTAAGCCGAGTTTACCGGCCAGCACATCGTACACTTTCATACCTACGGTATAAAATGGGCCACCCCACCAATCGTAGGTAGGAATAACAAAAGCTTGATTGTGTACTAAATGAGGGGCGTTTTGCATCATCAGCCCTCGTTCGTGTAGTGCTTCTATCACCAATGAAACGTCGCCCTGTTGCAAGTAACGCACCCCACCGTGGGCTAGTTTGGTACTACGGCTGGAAGTACCCTTAGCAAAGTCAGCTTGCTCTAAAAGTAAGGTGGAATAGCCCCGTGAAGCAGCTTCAATCGCAGTTCCTAAGCCAGTAGCTCCTCCGCCAATAACGATTACATCCCATACGCTTTCGTAAGACTCCAACGTTTCCAACATACTATCTCTGTCCATTCGGCTCATAGGTATCTATTTGTTTTTAATCTTTTGCCCAGTTCTTTGACCTTCCTATCGCATCATCCCAGCGACTCAAGAGAGCTTCGCGATTGAAGTCGGCAGTAGGTTTAAAGGTTTTATCAACATCCCACTGGTCTTTCAGTTCACTAATATCTTTCCAGAAACCAACGGCTAGTCCAGCTAAATAAGCGGCTCCTAAAGCTGTGGTTTCCATTACTTGCGGCCGAACGACCGAGGTATTCAGAATATCTGCCTGAAACTGCATGAGCAAATTATTAGCTGAAGCCCCCCCGTCTACCCGCAATTCTTTAAAGGGGATTTGAGAATCTTTGTGCATTGCTTTCATCACGTCGGATGTTTGGTACGCCATGCTCTCGATGGCTGCTCGGGCAATATGCCCCGCTTCAGTACCCCGGGTAAGGCCAACAATCGCTCCTCGAGCATATTGATCCCAGTGAGGCGCACCCAAGCCGGTAAGAGCCGGAACCAGATAAACGTCGCCATTGTCGTCAACTGATTTAGCCAACTGTTCTACTTCCGAAGAGGATTCAATAATCTTCAATCCATCGCGAAGCCACTGAACAATGGCTCCTGCTACGAAGATACTTCCTTCCAGGGCGTAGGTGGTTTTGCCACCAATCTGCCACGCGATGGTTGTTAACAGATTATTTTTTGATTGGATAGGTTTCTCACCAGTATTCAGTACTGCGAAACATCCGGTGCCGTAGGTATTTTTTATCATGCCAGGTTCAGTACAAAGCTGACCAAACAAAGCAGCATGTTGATCTCCAGCAATACCACCCAGTGGAATTTCTCCTCCGAAGAGGTTAAAATCGGTTTTACCGTAGTCCTGACTACTCGGAACCACCTGCGGTAGCATACTCATCGGAACGCCCAACCGTTTGGTGATGGTACTGCTCCACCAAAGTTTATGGATGTCGTACAGCAAGGTTCGACTAGCATTGGTTACATCGCTGATATGCAAATGTCCGCCACTTAACTTATAAATGAGCCAACTGTCAACAGTACCAAAAGCTAGCTCGCCCCGCTCGGCTTTTTCCCGGGCACCTTCTACATTATCTAAAATCCACTTTACCTTGGTTCCACTGAAATACGCATCCGCCAGCAAGCCAGTTTTTTCTCGGATCGTATCTTCAAAACCTTCTTTTTTGAGCTGGTCACAAAACTGAGCAGTGCGCCGATCTTGCCACACAATTGCGTGATGAATAGGTTTGCCTGTATTTCGATCCCATATTACTGTAGTCTCGCGCTGGTTCGTAATTCCAATAGCGGCGATATCGCTAGCGGAGGCACCGGCTTTTTTCAGCACTGCCTGGGCTACGTTTAGTTGGGACTCCCAGATTTCTTCGGCATCGTGTTCTACCCAGCCAGGGCGAGGGTAATACTGCTTAAATTCTTGCTGAGTTGCGTAAGCAATATTGCCTTGGTGGTTAAACAAAATTGCGCGGGAACTGGTGGTGCCCTGATCTAGGGCTAGAATATATTGGGCCATGGTGTAGTGTTGTTGAGGCCTAAAAATAAAAGAAAGCTAAGGGTTTCCCCAAT